>JASHSE010000524.1 GCA_030036975.1 Xanthobacteraceae bacterium
AAACGTTCCGCCACCTCGGTCATCGAGCCCGCCGCCTTGCCGGCCGCCAGTGCGATGAGCCGGCCGCGTGCCGGAAAATCCGGCAGGTGCGGCGGCAGGCACTGGGCCGGATGTGCGGCGGCTACCGCGGTACGGAACAGCGATTCGAGCAAGTCGCGCGCCGGATTGGCCATGAGGTTCGTGGTTTTCGCTATGGCAAGACGACGGTTGGGTCTTTATGTTCCCGATAGACTTAGACTGCCGAGGACATCATGGCTACCGAGGATAAGACCCGCACCGAGCTCGAAGCCGCCGTGTACCGCCGTCTGGTCGAGCACCTGCGCGCACGCACCGACGTGCAGAATATCGATCTGATGAATCTCGCCGGCTTTTGCCGCAATTGCCTGTCGAACTGGATGAAGGACGCCGCTGACGCGCGCGGCGTGCCGATGAGCAAGGAACAAAGCCGCGAGATCGTTTACGGCATGCCGTACGACGAGTGGCGCGCCAAGCACCAGAAGGACGCCACGCCGCAGCAGAAGGCGGCATTCGAAAAGGCACAAGCAAGCCAAAAGCACTGAGCGGCGCGATTTCGTGCCGGCGCCCTGTGCGTTGTGTGGATGAGCGGTCTGGCGCCTTGACGGCGGTCGCCGCGATTGCCGAAACCTCATGGCGCTTGTCATGAGGAGTGCCCCGATGGCTAACGCCGCCGTCCACGATGATCAGCCCGCCGCCCATCGCTTCGCCAAGGACCAGCTCAAGGCCTTCGTCGAACGCGTCGAACGGCTCGAGGAAGAAAAGAAGGCGATCGCAGACGACATTCGCGACGTCTACGGCGAGGCCAAGGTCAACGGCTTTGACGTCAAGGCGCTGCGCACGGTCGTCCGCCTGCGCAAGCAGGACGTCAACGAGCGCAAGGAACAGGAAGCGATCCTGGAAACCTACCTGCACGCTCTTGGCATGTTGGTTTGAGCGCCGTCATTGTTATACCAATGAGTGTCGTCACCCGTGAGAGCGGGTGGTCCAGTATCCGGGGCCGGTTAAGCCTGTACTCTAGCGTCCGTGGCTACTGGATGCCCGCTTTCATGCGCGATAGCGGGGACGACGGACAAGCGTCTACTCCACGTCCAGCGGTTCGGTGCCGCTCGGCTTGCCTTCGGCGCTGAGCGTGATTTTCTCGACGCGCGCTTCGGCCTGGCGTAAGAGCTCCTCACAGCGGCGCTTGAGCGCTTCGCCGCGTTCGTAAATGGCGACCGATTCCTCGAGCGGCACCTTGCCTTCTTCGAGCCGCCGCACGATCGATTCCAGCTCCTCGATCGCCCGCTCGAACGGCATTTGCCCGATGTCGTTGCTGTTGGTCTGCGCCATTGCCGGCTCCGAATCCCCTTATCGTAGCTCGGATTGCGCCTGGCGCAATCCGGGGAGTTTTTGCTCCCGGATTTCGCTTCCGCCTACGCGCTTCGCGCTTCGGCGGACTCGTGCCCTCCGAAGCTCGCGCAGCGAGCACAGGCGGGTCGCTCAGCCGGGCTACGGTTCTCGATTATCCGCGCATCAGCGTGAGCACGTGCGCCGCGGCCGAATTGGCGAGCGCTTGCAGATCGTAGCCGCCTTCGAGCAGCGACACGAGGCGGCCGTCGGCGCAGCTTTCGGCGACGTCCATGATCTGCTGCGTCGCCCAGACGAAATCGTCTTCTTCCAGATTGATGTTGGCGAGCGGATCGCGGTAATGCGCGTCGAAGCCCGCGGAGATGACGATCAGCTCGGGGCGGAAGTCGGCGAGCCGTGGCAGGATGCGGCCTTTGAAGGCAGCGCGGAAAGCCTCGCCGCCGTCACCCGGCCGCAGCGGCGCGTTGACGATGCTGTCGTGCTCGCCGGATTCGGCGACCGCGCCGGTGCCGGGGAACAGCGGCATCTGGTGGGTCGAGCAATACATCACCGTGTCGTCGGACCAGAAAATCTCCTGCGAGCCGTTGCCGTGGTGCACGTCGAAATCGACGATGGCGGCGCGGGCGATGCCGTGGCGCTTTTGCGCGTGGCGCGCGGCGATGGCGGCATTGTCGAACAGGCAAAAGCCCATCGGCCGCGCCGTCTCGGCGTGATGGCCGGGCGGCCGCGTGGCGACGAAGGCATTCTTGGCGCGCTTGGCAAATACCTCGTCGATCGCGTGCACCGCGCCGCCGACCGCGCGCAGCGCCGCTTCAAAACTGCCAGGCGACATCGAGGTGTCGGCATCGAGCCGCACCAGCCCTTCGCGCGGCGTGGCGTCGCGAAGCTCGACGATGTAGTCCATCGGGTGACACAGCGCGATCGTCTCGAGCTCCGCTGCAGGGGCGGCGACGCGCGCCAGCGACTGGAATTTCTCCGCCTCCAGCGCGCGCTCGATGGCGCGCAGCCGGTCCGGCCGCTCGGGATGGCCGACCGGAGTGAGGTGTTCGAGGCAGGCTGGATGGGTGATCAGAAGCGTGGACATTGGCGCATATGTAAGCCGGCTTGAGCGCAGGGGAAAGCCATCATCGCGGTCCGCTACCCCTTGATTGATTGGTGTGAGGGGCGGCTACGCCAGCGCAGCGTCCGCGCCGAGCACGCTGGGCGCGCTCTCGATGATAGTGCGCTCAAGCCCGCCGGCCTGCACGGCGAAATTTTCGGCGAAAAAGCGCGCCAGCGCCGCGCGCGGCGCGGCCTCATCGCCGTCGCGCGCCGCTGCCAATGCCTGCCGGGCGAGGAGGCAGCCGCCCGTGGCAAAGCCGAACAGCCGCAGATACGGTGTGGCGCCGGCGAGCGCCGCTTCGGCGTCCTTGTCGAGCCGACCGAGCAGCCATCCGGTCGCGCGCGCCAGACTGTCGATCGCTTCGGCAAGCCGCGCCGGCGCCAGGCCAAAAGCCGGGTTGTTGCTCGCTTCGAGCGCGTCGACGGTGGTGCGCAAATCCTTGATGTGCGCCGCAACCGTGGCGCCGCCGCCCAGTGGCAGCTTGCGGGTGACCAGATCGATCGCCTGAATGCCGTTGGTGCCTTCGTAGATCGCGGCAATCCGGGCGTCGCGATAAAGCTGCGCCGCCCCGGTTTCCTCGATATAGCCCATGCCGCCGTGCACCTGCACGCCGAGCGAGGTGACCTCGATGCCGACGTCGGTTGAGAACGCCTTGGCGGTCGGGGTAAGCAGCGAGGCACGCTCCTGCGCCGTCTGGCGCGCCGCGGCTTCAGTCGCGCGCTCCGAACGGTCGATTGCGATCGCGGTCGCGTAACAGACCGCGCGCGCGGCCGCAGTCAGCGCGCGCATCGACAGCAGCATGCGGCGCACGTCCGGATGCGCGATGATCGGCGCCGATTGCGTCGCCGGCATGCCGGCGGCGCGGCCCTGGCGGCGCTCGCGCGCATAGGCGAGCGCCTGCTGCGTGGCGCATTCGGCGACGCCGACGCCCTGCAGGCCGACCGCAAGCCGCGCCTGGTTCATCATGGTGAACATGGCGGCCATGCCGCCGTTCTCCGCGCCGACCAGATAGCCGACGGCGCCGTCCTGGTCGCCGAGCATCATGGTGCAGGTCGGCGAGCCGTGGATGCCGAGCTTGTGCTCGACCGAATGGGCGCGGATGTCGTTGCGGGCGCCGAGCGAGCCGTCGGCATTGACCAGGAATTTCGGCACCAGGAACAGCGAGATGCCGCGCGTGCCGGGTGGCGCGTCGGGCAGCCGCGCCAGCACAAAATGGATGATGTTGTCGGTGAGGTCGTGCTCGCCATAGGTGATGAAGATCTTCTGTCCCTTGAGACGAAAGGTGCCGTCGGCGGCGCGCTCGGCGCGGGTGCGCAGCGCGCCGACGTCGGAGCCGGCCTGCGGCTCGGTGAGCTGCATGGTGCCCGTCCACTCGCCGGAGACGAGCTTCGGCAAATACCTGCGCTTGAGTGCATCGCTGCCGTGCGCTTGCAGGGCGTCGATCGCGCCGATGGTGAGCATCGGGCCGTCGCTAAACGCGATCGAGGCGCCGTGCCACATCTCGATGCAGGCGGCGTTGACGACCTGCGGCAGCGCCTGGCCGCCCCATTCGACCGGCGCGGCAAGTCCGTTCCAGCCGCCGCTGCGCCAGCCGTTATACGCCTCTTTCCAGCCCGGCGGCGTGGTCACGGTGCCGTCCTTGAACGGCGTACCGTAGTGGTCGCCGACGCGGTTGAGCGGCGCGATGACTTCGGCGGCGAAGCGGCCGGCTTCGGCCAACACGGCGTCGACGTCAGCCATGGTGAGATCGCCGAACAAACCTTCGTCAATCGCGGCGGGTAGCGCGGCGGATTTCAGCGCCGCAGCGATGTCGGCAAGCGGGGCCCGATAGGTCACCGGCGACCTCCTTCTTCGACGGTTTCGACGTTCGGCGGCGGCGCAATGTCGTCGGGGAGGAAAAAGTCGCGCGACAAGACTTGAGTCGCGTCGATGCGATAAGGCTCGAAATCGCGCACGCCGCGCTCAGCGAGAAAGCTGTCATCGATGAGAAAACGGCCGGTGAGCGCGCGCGATGGCGATATGAAAATCTCGTAGGCTGCATCGGCCATGATCTCGGGCTTGCGCGCCTTGCGCATGCGCTCCTCGCCGCCGAGCAAATTCTTGATCGCCGCGGTGGCGATGATGCTGCGCGGCCACAGCGCATTGACTGCGATGGCCTTGTCCCGCAGCTCGCCGGAAAGCCCGAGCACCACCAGACTCATGCCGAACTTCGCCATGCTGTAGGCGGTGTGCGGCGCGAACCATTTTTCCTTCATGTCGAGTGGCGGCGAGATCATCAGGATGTGCGGGTTGGCGGCGCGCTCCAGATAGGGGAGGGCGTATTTGGACACGAGGAATGAGCCGCGTGCGTTGATCTGATGCATGAGGTCGAACCGCTTCATGTCAGTATCGGCCACCGGCGTAAGCTGAATGGCGCTGGCGTTGTTGACGACGATGTCGATGCCGCCGAAAGCTTCCGCCGTCGTTTCGAGCGCCTGCCGCACCGCTGCGTCATCGCGCACGTCGACGACGAGCGGCAGCGCCTTGCCGCCGGCGCGCTCGACGTCGGCGGCGGCGCTGTAGATGGTGCCTGCGAGCTTGGGATGCGGCTGCGCCGTTTTCGCAGCGATGGCGATGTTGGCGCCGTCGCGTGCCGCACGCAACGCGATTGCAAGGCCGATGCCGCGCGAGGCGCCGGTGATGAACAGCGTCTTGCCGGCGAGGGGCCGCATGGGCGAGGCCGGGTTCATTTGCGGCGCGACAGGAAGGCGGTGAACGCGGCGCGCGCCTCGTCCGATTGCAGCCGTTCGCGAAAGGCCATGGCCTCGGTATCGATGCGCCGCGCGACCTCGTCAAGCTCGCCGCGCAGGAGCGCCCGCGATTGCGCCACCGCGCCGGCCGGCAGTGCTGCGATCTCGCGCGCGGCGGCCAACGCAGTCGCTTCGACGAGCGTGGCATCCACTACGTCGTTGACGATGCCGGCTTCCTTGGCGGCTGCGGCACTGAGGGGCCGGCCCATGACCAGAAGCGCGAAAGCCCGCGCATGGCCCATGCGCCGCGGCCCGAGCAGGCTCGATGCGGCTTCCGGAAGCAGGCCGAGGCGGGTGAAGGGGGTGGCGAAGGTCGCGCTATTTGCCGCGACCACATAGTCGCAGTGCAGCAGCATGGTGGTGCCAATGCCGACGGCAAGGCCACCGACCGCCGCGACCAATGGCTTTTGGTTTTTCGCCAGGGCATGGAGGAATTCGATGGTCTTCGGCCGCAGGCCGCCGCTTTGTGCCGATTCCAAAAATTCGCCGATGTCGGCACCGGCGCAGAATGCGCCCGGCGCACCGGCGAGCACGACGCTGCGGATCGTCGCGCTTTCGTTGGCCTCGCCCAAGGCGCGCGTGATCGCCGCATACATCGGCTCCGTCAGCGCGTTCTTCTTTTCCGGCCGATTGAGCCGGATGACGCGCACCGGCCCGTCGTCGGCGACCGCCACCTGATCGGTCGGATCGCTCTGATGGCTCATAGGATCCTCGTTGAACGGGCGGACCGCGAAGTGGGCCAGACACGAGCCGATCGGCCCGGAAACGAAAGCATCAGTATAAAGACATTATAGTATAATAAGGCCCTTTGCGACCGCGTGGTGGATAGCGGGTTCTAAGTAGGGCGGCTGGGCGCGGATGTGGGAGGCCTCCGCCGAAGTTGATCGGCGGCGGGCACGCCATTATGGTGCGCCGCCGCAGGCGAGCGAACCGGCACCCGCCGGCGACAATCCGACGGCGCTTTTGGGGCGTAGCCAAGTGGTAAGGCAGCGGATTTTGATTCCGCCATGCGGAGGTTCGAATCCTCCCGCCCCAGCCAGGCCAAGCGAGAAGCAACGTCAGCGCGTTACGAAGTGTTTTCGGACGCCGCCGGTGGCGACCGGAATGGCCATTTCTTGGAGCAATTCCGGAGCAAGCGCAGAGGAAATTTTCCTGGGACTTTTCGGGCGGCGTCAACCAAGCTGCAACCCTTCGAGGTTGCCGTCGAGGCGCTGAACAAACAAAGCTTACGGCGAGCGCGATGTCACGCTTGCGGATGCGTTCGTGACGCTCGGGCACGACTGCCTTGGCGAAGCATCCGGAGACAGCCTTTCACGCGCTGGCGATGCGCCTGTACGTGCCTTGAGATCGCGCCTAACATTGCGTGGCTCTCGGGCGATGCGTCCGGCATCGAGGACAGCGTTGCGGAGAACTCAGACCGCCGTGCAATTGCTATCCATAGAAGGGCTCGCCGCAGCCGCGGGCTTGCTCAGAGCTTCGAGTTCAGCCTGCATCCTGGGACCTATGCGCATCGTCGATCGGGTGAAATGCTCCAGCCGCGGCACAATCAGGCGGACGACGTGCAGTGGCCCTTCGGACGGCGTATAGATCACTCGATAAATTGGCCGGTCAATGACGCGTCGTAGACAGCTTACCGCAGCGGCCCACTGTGCGGCCAATGGCATTACGTGACGTTGCTCCGGTATATCCTCGAACCGAATAGATAGCGTCGTACTCGAAGCGGTCTCGATCTGCTGCTTCATGCGATCGGCTTCAGCGACAGAATCGTCAGATCTTTTCGGCTCGTGTCCGCCATGCAGGAAGGCTAGGCGGCTTTGCGCGGCTTCCGTGACTGCGCGCATCAGCGCGATCCCGCGCTCGTGATGGCATCCCCAACCGCCATTGAAAAAGCGACTTTCGAGCTTGTTCGGGTCGAACAAGAATGCAGCAAAAAACGCAATGCCATAATCATTGGGGACATAGCGGACCACCAGTCGCAGACCGTTGCGGGCGGCAGCTTCGATGATCTTGTGGATGTGACGGGGTAGACCGTCATTGTCGACACAGGCCGCACGGTTGCGGACGAACTCGATCGACCAGATGTCGCGCTCAATCAATTCGTAGAGCGCATGAGTACTGGCTTCCAACACGGAGTTGCCAGACGCCAAGCCGTTGCTCGACGAGCCGTAGAGCGGTGTGTCGATCTCGGGCGGCGGCGGATTAAATGCCAACTCGGCTGGGACCCAGCCCTCCGCGCCGCTTTCCGCATCCTCTGCGCGTGCGAGAAAGAGGGGTCGTTTGGGATCGGCGCGACAATCGAACTTCGGCGCGAATTCAAGGATCGGGTCGCAGCCCGCGCCGACGCCTGACAGGTCGGATGGCCTGCCGCACCTTGTTTCTACTGGCGCGACGCCTGGCTCCGAGAAGTAGGACTCGATCGCTTCCATATAGGCACCGACCTCCGAGTCGATCGGAAGACAGCCCTTGCCGAAAGCGTAAGCGCGGGACCTCGCCCGTCGCCGTTCGCTGACGAATATCGGAACGCCGAGGCAATCCATCGCGGTGATGTCGCGGACTGCATGGACGCCGGCCAATTTCGCCCAGGCCTTCGCACGACGTAGCGTTGTCTGCGGCGGAACGACACGGGTGCTGGTATGCAATCTGCCACCCATCTAGCCGAGACAGCGAAACCCGACCCGGCGGCGCCCATTGTCGTTGTTCTGCACCTTCACCGGCGGAAGGGTGGGTACGCTCGGGTCCATGATCACGCTTAAGGAACCTGCCGCCGCTACGGCTGCGCCGAGCGCTGCAGAAGGAGGCCGACCGCCGCGCGATCGGCCTCCGGATGTAACCTCGTCTCCAATTCAAACGCGCTCATCTCTTGACCAAATTGCCAGTTTTAGTCCAAGGCCGCCGTCAATCGTTGGCGTCTTTTTCTTAGATCCGGATGGTCTCCTGGCTCGGCAAGGCCGGTCTAGCAAAGCTCATCATCATCACGGGGGTGGGGTCGGGGTCTCGGTTCACCGGGCTTCGGTTCGCCCGGATACGGCTCATCGGGCGGCGGCGGTTGACGACAGTGAAGGCCGGCGGCATCGATGCCGAAGGCGAGGAGTTCTCCCAGTAGTGCGTCTGCTTCTTTCGACATTGTGTGCTCCATGTTAGGCCAAGATGCACGATTCAACTTCCCCCGGCAAACACTGCTCATATTAGTCCGTCAGTGTTCACCGCCATGGCTGAAGCGAAATCGGTGCCTTTGAAGATCAAGTGCATCTTACAGGGCATGCAGGGATCGAAGCTCTGAATTGCCCGCACAAGATCTATTCCGTGGAAACTGGCCGGATCGGACCAGTTGGACTCGATGATCGGCGTATTAAGCAGTGCTCGCTCGCACGGGCCCAATTCTCCCCAAGGGGTGCGCGGGCCGCCATTGATGCGCGATGGCACGGAGACCTGATAATTGCTGATCTCCGCGCCGGTGAGAACCGCCCAATGCGCCAGGAAACCGCGCCCCGCGCCGCCGAAGCCCACGCCGAGCCGCTTTCCGGTTGCCGGAATCTCAAAGGGAGTCGCCATGTGTCGCTCGCCGCGCAAGAGCAGATCCTTGGCGCGGCGGCAGTTTTCGAACGTCACCATCAGATTGAACGCGACGGCGTAGGCACGGGCGCGGTTGCGCTCAAATGCGTTCCATATCTGCGGCACCCGCCACTCGAGGCGCTCGTTTGCAAGCTTGCCTGCGGGAATGTGGAGCACCAGGCTGCGGCCGGTTGACTCCATGAACTCGCTGCACGGGATTTTCCGCGCCAGCGCACTGATATAAAGCCGAGCGTAGGCGCCGACCTCAAAGCCACTGCGATTCCACGTTGTGGCCGTCGCCCAGCTATACGGGCGCCGGCGCGAGCGCGAGTCCTTGGCGAGACTACGGTTGATTGTCTTGTTCCAAGGATGATGCCGAGTGAGCGGGTTGCCTGCAGGATCCGCGCGGTGCGGGTGGCCCTGCCACGGCTCATAGAAACAGCGATCGACAAACTCCTCGATGCCGCAGTTCAACCGGGTCAGAGCGGTCGTGATAAGCTTGCCGTCGATCACCGCGCCTGGAGTCGACCAGCGCTTCTCCCCCCAACGATCGCAATTTTCGTAGGTCCCATCGTAATATTCTTCGTGATCCCACTGACCGAAGTCGATCATGCTCGCCGGTGCGCGGCCGAGCTCTCGGAAAGCGGGATCGCAGGCATAGAAGAAATCGAAAACGTCGTCCCAAATTCGCGCGCAGCGCTTGGCATAATCGATGAAGGACCCGAGCTTTCGGGCGAAGGCATCGAGTCGTTCCGTGTCAAGCGTGAACGAGACGCCGCCTGGGCAGATCGATTCGGAATGCGGATATTTTCCGCCCAAGAGAACATAGGCTGCGCGCGCTGTTCGCATCATATCGAGCGCTTCGACAAAGAGCTTGCCGGAGGCCCGGTTCAAATCCGTCAAAATCGCGCCGACGGTTGCGTAGCCGTGAACCGTTGCATGGGCAGCAGGTGTGCATTGCGCCCTGGTCCAGATCTCGGGATTGGTGGCCTTCACCACGTCCTCGGAATAGTCCGGTCCGCACAGCACGAACAGATGCATCGCGTTGTCGTTGAGGTACTGGCAACTCAAGAGCAGGTTGCGCGCGACGATGGCCAGCGGCGGCGGTCTGATCCCGAGCGCCATCTCCAGGCACTGCGCCGACGTCGCCGCATGAACGCCGCCACAGATTCCCGACGCCGTCGAGCTGATGAGACCGGCCTCTTTGAGGTTCCGGTTGGGCAATAACGATTCGTAACCACGATACGCCGTGCCCACGGACGCAACATCCGAGACCTTGCGCTGCGCAAGATCGATGCTGCAATGGAGGGCAAGGCCGCCGGCAATCTGCCGAAACGGATCCGAGCCGCCGGAGGTCTGCGCGTTCATGCGCTCGATTGCGGCCCACAGTCTGCCGTCGGGACCATCGCCGCCAGTCGTAAAAGGAGAGGTCGCTCCCGGGACGAATAGCTGTTCGCCCCGCCGCCCGGTGACATTCGGCTCGTCGGCTGTCGGGAGCCCCAGGCTTGTCATTCTCCGCGCCCCCTCAGAATCCCCAACTCGATATCGCGCCGTCTGAACACCCCCGGGAGAACGGCAACACGCCGCTAAGCCGGACAATCAGGAGCAGTATGCAAACAGTACGATAGAACAAGCTAACATTGTGCTGGATCAGAAGCAACCATCTGTGCTAACATAGCACCGCGAGTCTCACTACGCCCGCGTTTGGGCTGTTCTTGAGCCGGCCAAGCGAATGTCCGGCATCATAATCAAGACGTCGAGGAGATATGTACGCAAGCGCCGGTGCCGTGGAGATGGCGCTGCCCCGCGGCGTCGAGACGGTAGAGATCCGCGTCCGCGGCACGGTGCAGGGTGTGGGCTTCAGACCGACGGTGTGGCGTCTGGCAAGAGAGAACGATCTTGTCGGACACGTTCTAAACGACAGCCACGGCGTCCTCATCAGGGCGACGGGAGAAAAGAAGCGCATTGCCAGTTTTTTGAGCTGCCTGGCAGCGAATCCTCCGCCGCTGTCGCGCATCGAAAGTCTCGATATCCGTCATCTCGACGAAGTCGAGACATTCGAAAGCTTTTGCATTGCGAGCAGCATTGGCGGCGAAACACGCACCAATGTCACTGCCGATGCGGCCACGTGCCCGGCGTGCTGGACCGAGGTGCTCGACGAGCGTGAACGGCGCTACCGCTACCCTTTCACGAATTGCACACATTGCGGACCGCGCATTTCGATTGTGACGGGCGTGCCCTATGACAGGACGCGCACGACCATGGCCGCATTTGCGATGTGCGAAGCATGTGCCGCCGAATATCACGAGCCGGCGGACAGGCGGTTTCATGCCCAGGCCATCGCGTGTCCGGAGTGTGGGCCGAAGCTATGGCTTGAATCGCTCGATGGCGCGATCCCGGCCGATGGGCTGTCGCTCGCACCGCTTGACGCGGCCGTGCGTCAGATCAAAGACGGCAAGATCCTCGCCATCCGCGGTCTCGGCGGATTTCATCTTGCCTGCGATGCGACCAATGGCAGCGCTGTAGACCGGCTGCGCGCGCGGAAGCGGCGGTTTGGAAAACCGTTTGCGCTGATGGCGCGGGACAAAACAGTCATCCAGCGCTTCGCATCGATTTCGCCTCTCGAATTGGAGCTTCTGCACAGCCCGGCAGCCCCGATCGTCCTGCTGCGCGCGGACGGGCTTCAACGTCTGCCTGCGAGCGTTGCGCCAAACCTAGCTACGCTGGGATTTATGCTGCCGTATACGCCGCTGCACAAGCTGATCCTGGAGGAATTCGATGTGCCCCTGGTCATGACCAGTGGCAATATCTCCCACGAACCTCAGGTTACGGACAACGCTGAGATTCGCGTCAAGCTCGGCGCCATCGCCGACAGCGTGCTGCTCCATAACCGCGATATCGCCAACCGGATCGACGATTCCGTCGTTCGTGTCATGGGCGGGCGGGCAACGATTCTGCGACGCGCGCGCGGCTTCGCGCCAAGTCCGATCGCGTTGCCGAAGAGCTTTGCGGACGCGCCAGAAGTCCTGGCCTTCGGCGGTGAGTTGAAGTCCACTTTCTGCTTGGTCAAGGACGGAGCGGCTATCCTGTCCCAGCATCAGGGCGATTTAGAGGACGCCGCGACGTTCGACGACTACCAGAAGAACCTGGAGCTCTATTGCGAACTCTACAGCTGCCGGCCGCGTGTTTTCGCTGCCGATACGCATCCCGAATATTTGTCGAGCAAATTGGCCAGGGAGCGAGCTTCCGGCGGCGGTGTGCTGCACGGCATTCAGCATCATCACGCCCACGTTGCGAGCGCGATGGTGGAGAACGGCCGAGAGCTGGACGCTCCGCCGGTGCTGGGCGTGGTTCTGGACGGGATGGGATTCGGCGGCGACGCTACCCTTTGGGGCGGCGAGTTTCTGCGGGCAGACTATCGTAACTTCAGGCGCCTGGCTGCACTCAAGCCGGTTGCCATGATCGGCGGTGCGCAAGCTGTTCACGAACCTTGGCGCAACACCTACGCCCACTTGATCGCAGCATTCGGTTGGGAGGCATTCCAACGCGATTTTAGCGACCTGGAATTGGCGCGCTATCTCGCCGGCAAGCCGCGC
>JASHSE010000525.1 GCA_030036975.1 Xanthobacteraceae bacterium
GCTCGGCAAAGCGCGCGTGGCTCGCGATGCGGTACTTGGCGCCGCCAACCGGCCAGTACAGCACCATGGCGGCGGCCATTGCGGGATGCGCGACCGCGAACGCCGCAACCGGCGCGCAGCCCATGCAGCCGCCGATCAGAAAGGCGCGCACCAAACCGAGATGATCGAGCAGGCCCTTGCCCTGCGCCACGTAGTGCGCCCAGGTGACGCGCTCGACCCGCCCGCCGGACTGGCCGCATTCGCGGCGGTCGAACGCAATGCAGGTGAAATGCCGCGGCAGATGATCGGGCAGTTTTATTTTGGCGTACACGCTCTGCGTCGACCAGGTCTCCACCACGGCATTGAAGCCGCCCGGCGCGTACATCAAGAGCGGCGGCCCGGAGCCGAATACCTCGTAGCGCGTGGCGATGCCGTTGATGATCGCAGTCGGCATGGGGCTAGCTCACCCCTTGATCTGCCGACCGGCGCGGGCGTCGGCGATCAGCGCGTGAAACGCCTCGAGCGCGCCTTTGGCGGTGTTGAAGTAAGTGTCGGTCTTGGCGTCGATCCACTTTTCGGCGTAGCCGATCGCGGTGTGGGCGAGGCGGACGCGGCCGTCGAGCCACGGTCCGCCGCCGAAACCGCCGATCACGGGAATCTGCACCGCCTTGACCACGGCGGCACCGGCCAGCGGCCCCGAATTGGTGAAATCGAGCAGCGCCGCGCCTGAGTCTTCCAAGAGCTGGGCTTCGCCGACCAGTCGCTCGGCGGCTTCGGCGCTGGCCTGCGCCGCCGGCGCGTTTTGCGCGCTGTACGGAATGCCGTATTTGATCGCGGTCTGCGGCGTCAGCCCGAACTGGGCGAACACCGGAACGCCGGCGGCGACGAGCGCCCGTACCACCTGCGGATACTCGGCCGCGGCGTCGACCTTGATCATGTCGGCGCCGCCGTCGTGCATCAGGCGCCGGGCGGCGGCGAGCGCGCTGTCGACGCCGGCCTGCACCGGACCGAACGGCATGTCGCAGCTGACCAGCGCGCGCGTCACGCCGCGGCGCACCGCCTGACAGCAGATCAGCATTTCGTCGAGCGTGACCTCGGCGACGTCCTCGCGCCCCCACAGATTGACGCCGACCGAATCGCCGACCGAGACGAAATCGACCCCGGCGCGGTCGGCGATGCGCGCGATCTGATAATCCCAGGCGACGACGCCGATGCTCTTCTTGCCCTCGCGCTTCATCTGTTGAAGCGCCGCAATCGTCATCTTGGCGTCCATGCCTAGCTCCATCACTTCAACTCGAGAAAATTTGCCGGCTTCTGGACTGCAGAAAATGACTCAGACCGCTGGGATTTAAGGGCTTAGCCGTAGCAATACCGCGCAACGTCCGCAATCTGCGCGGTCCGGGCCATTTCCTTCACCCGGGCCCTTCCCGACCAAACTAGTGTCCGAGACGTGGACGCCGGGGCGACAGCCTGAAAGTACGTACTCGACGAATTGATTTCCCTAACGCTTCAGGTAGGCATATCATAATATTTACGCGGTAGACCGACGCCGATGGGTGGAGGTGCTGACTGCGGTTCCGGGGAACGCGTTCGACGATGTTCGACGCGACGATGATGCAATGCCTTCTGCTCATCCTGGCTCGCATCGCCGTAAGTTGCAGAGTTGCGAGGCGCGGGCGCAGCTTGCGCAAATCTTCTGTCCGACCGCGCCGGGTACTGGTGGGAAGTGCCGGTTGGAAGCAAATCATGAGGAACGGCGACAAGAGCAGAAAGCGGGTGCTATTCGGGATACCATTTCGTCTGTGTACAGTGCTCGGGCTGACGCTGGGCAATTTCTTTCTGCCTGCGAATGCGCAAACTATTATCGCATATATTACTAACAGCGCATCTAACACTGTCTCGGTAATCGATACAGCCACGAACAGAACAACGGCCACCATCACCGGGGTTGGGGCAGCGCCTTGGTATCTTGCCGTGACTCCGGACGGAAAACGCGTTTATGTCCTAAATATGGATTCAGGCACCGTCTCGGTGATCGACGCCGCCAGTAGTAACGTGATCGCTACCATTACTGTGCCGGCGCCGTGGGCCGTTGCCGCATCTCCAGACGGCAAGCATGTCTATGTTTCAAGTATTCTTGCATTGAACGGTCCCAACACTATTTCGGTAATTGACACAACAACAAACACCGTTTCGGCTACTATTGCGGTGAGTGTGGCGGCGAACTCGATTGCCTTCACGCCGGATGGGAAATACGCCTACGTTCCCAGCACATCCAATGCGCTATCGGTGATTGATACGGCTACCAATACCATTTCGTCGACCATCACCGTGGGAGCACTGCCCTCCTTGATTGCGATAACGCCTGATGGGAAATATGCTTATGTAGCCAACCAACCTCCGAACCGCACTTGTTGTTCGGCGCTTCCCAACGCCATATCGGTGATCAACACGGCTACTGGCGCGGTTTCGGCCACCATCGCTGGAGTAACGAGCGTAGTCGGAATGGTGATCACGCCGGACGGGAAACATGTCTATCTCGTTGCGGAACAATACAACACTGTCTGGATTATCGACACAGCTACTAATACTACGGCAACCAATGTCGTCGTGCCTGGGCTCGCCTACTCGATCGCTGTGACGCCAGACGGAAAACACGTTTATGCACTGAGTGAAGACTCCT
>JASHSE010000526.1 GCA_030036975.1 Xanthobacteraceae bacterium
CCGCGTTTTGCCGAAGGCGCAGCCGAACGCGACCAACGTGACATCTTTGTTGCCGAGCACTATGACGTGCTGAAGGAGCACAAGGTCTTCTCTGCGCTGGTTCCCGCCGACCTCGGCGGCGGCGGCCTGCGCCACAGCGTCATGTGCGCTTTCCTGCGCCAACTTGCTCATTACTGTCCGTCCACCGCGCTGGCGCTGTCGATGCATCAACATCTCGTCGCGGCGGCGGTATATAATCACCGCAACGGCCGGCCGGGGAAGAAGCTTTTGGAGCGCGTTGCCGCCGATGAAACGGCGCTTATCTCGACCGGCGCCAATGACTGGATGGAATCAAACGGAGCGGTGGAACGCGCCGACGGCGGCTTCCGCGTGAGCGCCAGAAAGCCATTTGGTAGTGGTTCGCCCAAGGGCGGCGTGCTCGTGACTTCGGCTCCGTTCGAGGATGCGAATGAGGGCTGGCAGGTTCTGCACTTCGCTATTCCGTTCGCCGCCCCAGGCATTTCGCTTGCTGACGACTGGAAGACACTCGGAATGCGGGCCACCGGCTCACACACCATCATCCTCGATAACGTCTTCGTACCCGACGACGCTGTCGCCCTGCGGCGGCCGCGCGGCCGGTTCCATCCAGCGTGGAACGTGATCCTGACGGTGGCAATGCCGCTGATCATGTCGGTCTACGCCGGCGTGGCGGAGGCTGCCGCGGTCATCGGTAAGGAACAAGCAAAAAAGCGCCAAGGCGATCCGACCGTTCCTTATCTGCTCGGTGAACTCACAAACCAGCTGACGACGGTGCAACTTGCCATGGACGATATGGTTCGCTTGGCGAACGACCTAGACTTCGCAATGAACTTGGAAGTGGCCAATGCCGTCCTGGTACGCAAAACGATCGTTGCGGAGCACGTGCTGGCAACCGTCGAGAAAGCGTTGGAGGCGGCGGGCGGTGCCGGCTTCTACCGCAAGGCCGGGCTTGAGCGGTTATTGCGTGACGCACACGGTGCGCAATTCCATCCGTTATCGGGGAAGCGCCAGCACCGATTCAGCGGCCGTATTGCTCTTGGTCTCGATCCGATCGCGGATGCCGCATAATCAGGCATCGGTTCGAGTCAGAACCGGAAAGTCCTAGCGACACGACGCCCTTCGCGGATCGGCAAGGCGACGGGCACTGCCAGAGTGTGATTCCGGTTTTTTAGAGTGGGAGTTTTTCGGCAAAAGCGCAGCAATATCAAAAGCAATATCTGCCACTGGTGCCCAGGAGAGGACTCGAACCTCCACGGTGTTACCCGCTAGTACCTGAAACTAGTGCGTCTACCAATTCCGCCACCTGGGCCCGTGGCGGATAGGTACGGAGCGGTCCGGTTCTTGTCAATTGAAGGCGGGCGCCGAACTCCGGTAACGCTCGCGCGCGGCTTGTCAGCATGGATACGCGGGTCAAGCCCGCGTATGACGAAGGAAAAGGCGGCTGCGGCTGCCGCCAGGACGTGCGCGCGGAGCGCCGCGCCGCGCGGGCCCTATACAGCGCCAAAGGGTTGCGGTATCTGGCGCGCCGATGACGGCAAAAACCACGATCGAGACGCTGGTCACGGTGTTCGGCGGCTCCGGATTTTTGGGCCGCCACGTGGTGCGCGCCCTCGCCGCGCGCGGCTACCGCATCCGCGTCGCGGTGCGCCGGCCGGAACTGACCGGCCATCTCCGCCCGATGGGCAAAGTCGGGCAGATCCAGGCGGTGCCGGCCAATCTGCGCTTTCCGCATTCGGTCGCGGCGGCGTTGCGCGACGCCGACGCCGCGATCAATCTGGTCGGCATCCTGTTCGAGCGCGGCAACCAGTGCTTCGATGCGGTGCAGGCCACCGGCGCCGAGGCGGTGGCGCGCGCGGCGCAATCCACCGACATTCCGCTCATCCACGTCTCGGCGATCGGCGCCGACCCGGCGTCGCGGTCGCATTATGCCCGCTCGAAAGCCGACGGCGAACGCCGCGTGCTTGAAGCGCAGCCGGGTGCCATCATCATGCGGCCGTCGATCGTGTTCGGGCCCGAGGACGATTTCTTCAACCGCTTCGCCGCGCTGGCGCGGCTCGCCCCGGCGCTGCCGCTGCCGGGCGGCGGCCATACGCGGTTTCAGCCGGTCTTCGCCGGCGATGTCGGCGAAGCGATCGCGCGCGCGGTCGACGGCGACGCCAAGCCCGGCACGATCTACGAACTGGGCGGCCCGGACGTGCGCACGTTCCGCGACATCATGGAATTCATCCTGGCCACGATTCGCCGTCGCCGGCTCTTGGTGCCGGTGCCGTTCGCGCTGTTGAAGGCGCAAGCCGTGTTCGCGCAATTTTTGCCGAAGCCGCCGATCACGCCCGATCAGGTCGAACTGCTCAAGCGCGACACCATCGTGTCCGACGCGGCGCGCCGCGACGGCCGCACGCTCGAAGGTTTGGGCATCGTGCCGGAGACGATCGCGGCGATCGTGCCGAGCTATCTGTGGCGCTTCCGCAAGACCGGCCAGTTCGACCCGCACACGGCGTAACTTCACCTTCCGCTCGTCCCCGCGAAAGCGGGGACCCAGTGCTGGATTCCCGCTTGCGCGGGAATGAGCGGAATTCAGATCAGCCGGATTCAGTCTGACCGTTCAGCCGGATTCGGTCTAACCGTCAAAACCCCAGCGCCAGCGCGATCAGGCCGAGCGCGCCGATGACGATGCGCCACCACGCGAACAGCGCGAAGCCGTGACGCGAGACGTAGCCGAGCAGCGTCTTGACCACGAACCAGCCGCACACGAACGACACCGCAAAGCCGACCGCGATCAACAGCGCGTTGTTGCCGGCGGCGAATTCGTGGCGATTCTTGAACGCCTCGTAGGCGAAGGCGCCGACCATGGTGGGCATCGCCAGCCAGAACGAGAACTCGGTGGCGGCGCGCTTGTCGGCGCCGAACAGCATGGCGCCGACGATGCTGGCGCCGGAGCGCGACACGCCCGGCACCATGGACAGGCACTGGATCACGCCGACGCCGAAATACATCGGCAGCGAGAATTTGGTGGCGTCGTGGTAGCGCGGCTTGAGGTCGAGCCGGTCGATCCACAACAGCACGAAG
>JASHSE010000527.1 GCA_030036975.1 Xanthobacteraceae bacterium
CAGCGGCGCCGACGCGCTGATCGTCGACCTCGAAGATTCGATCGCGCTCGATGGCAAAGTACGGGCCCGGCAAAGCGCGGCGGCGTTCCTCAAGGAGGCCATGGCGACGGCGAGCCGACCCTATCTTGTGGTGCGGGTTAACGGGCTAGAAACCGGGCTGACCGACGCCGATCTCGATGCGATCGCGCCGGTGAAGCCGGACGCCATCATGCTGCCGAAGGCCGAAGGCGGCGCTGCGGTGATGCATGCGGACGCCAAGCTCGCGGTGCGCGAAGCGGTCAGCGGTTTGCCCGACGGCGCCATCAAAATCCTGCCGATCGCCACCGAAACGGCGGCAGCGCTGTTCCTTATGGGCACGTTTGCAGGCGCGAGCGCACGGCTGATCGGTCTGACCTGGGGCGCCGAGGATTTATCCGCCGAACTTGGCGCCAACACTAACCGCGACGCACAAGGCCGGTTCCTCGATCCGTATCGCCTGGCGCGCGCGCTGTGCCTTGCCGGCGCCGCCGCCGCGCAGGTGCCGGCGATCGACACGGTCTACGTCGATTTTCGCGACCAAAAGGGCTTTCGCCGCGAATGCGAGGAAGCTTGCCGCGATGGTTTTGCGGGGAAGATGGCGATCCACCCGGCGCAGGTGCCGATCATCAACGAGGTGTTCACGCCGAGCACGGAGGCGCTGGTGCGCGCGCAGGGCATCGTCGATGCGTTCGCGCAAAATCCCGGTGCCGGCGTGGTCGGCATCGGCGGCGTCATGTACGACCGCCCGCATCTGGCAAGGGCGCAGCGGCTGTTGGCACAAGCGAAGTCTGCGACGCGCGGCAACTAACCTTCGCCGCCATAGACCGCCTTCGGATCGAACACGCGCTCATCGCGAAATTCGAGCTTCACTGCACTGCCGGTCTGGCCGAGCGGCACCGCGCGATAGAAGCACGAGCGGCGGCCGGTGTGGCAGGCGCCTGCCAGCTGCTCGACCCTGAGCCACACCGCATCCTGGTCGCAGTCGATGCGCAGCTCGACGACGCGCTGGGTGTGGCCCGACGTCTCGCCCTTGCGCCACAGTGCGCGGCGCGAGCGGCTGAAGTACCAGGCTTCGCCGCTAGCGATGGTTTTCGCCAGCGCCTCGCCGTTCATATGCGCGACCATCAGCACGTCGCCCGACGCTGCATCGGTGGCGACGCAAGTGACAAGCCCATCGGCATCGAATTTCGGCGTCAGCGCCAAACCTTCTTCGCGGTCGGCGCCGCCGCCGGGCGCTGGAAGTGGTGACTTGTCGGCCATCTCTTTGCGTCATTCCGGGCGCGCCCGAAGGCGCGACCCGGAATCCATAATCACAGAACTACGCGCAATCATATAGGCGTGCAGCCCGATCCGTCGGTGATTATGGATTCCGGCTCTCGCTGCGCTCGGCCGGAATGACGAAAGGCGGGCTCTCGCTCCGGCCCGCCGATGCCTATATAGGTGGTGGCAATGCTGAACGACGTCTACAACAAGCGCATTATCGAGCTTGCCGGCACGATTCCGCGAATCGGGCGGCTGCAAAACCCCGGCGCCACGGCGAGGGCGCATTCGCGGCTGTGCGGCTCGACGGTCACGGTCGACCTGACGATGGAGGGCGATACCGTCACCGACTTTGCCCATGAGGTGAAGGCCTGCGCGCTCGGCCAGGCGTCATCTTCGATCATGGCGCGCAACGTCATCGGCGCGAAGGCCGACGAGCTGCGCAGCTTGCGGGAGACCGTGCGCAAAATGCTCAAGGAGAACGGCGAGCCGCCGCACGATGGCAAGTGGGCCGACATCGCGGTGCTCGAGCCGGTGCGCGACTACAAGGCACGCCATGCCTCGACCATGCTGACCTTCGACGCCGTCGTCGACGCCATCGGCCAGATCGAGGCCAAGCGCGCCGCAAAGACGGCGGCCGAGTAAAATGTTTCCCGGGTGCGACGCAGCAAAAGCGCGTTTACGCGCGTTTTCGACGCGCTATGGCGAAGCGGAGTGGTGCGCCGCAGACCCGGGATCGTCGCAAACCGAGTCCGCGAAGGTCCCGGATCAGCGGTGCACCGCTGCGCGCTGCACCGCATCCGGGACACAAGGTTTCATCAACACGTTTGGCAAAGCCTCCCGCCTCGTCGGCCGCGGCATGGTCAAAGGCTATCAATACACGCTGTCCTGGCTGGTCGGACCGCGCTGCCGGCATTTGCCAACCTGCTCGGACTATGCCGACCAGGCGATCGAACGGTTCGGGCTGTGGGCTGGCGGTTGGATGACGCTCGCCCGGCTTTGCCGCTGTCATCCGTTCGGCACCGCCGGGCTCGATTTCGTTCCCGACACCCTGCCGGCGCGGGCGCGCTGGTATCTGCCATGGCGCTATGGCCGATGGCGGGGCGTTAACGATCGCCCCGCCACCGCCTGATCCAGCCCCAGCGATCAAACAAACACAACTCTACATGGGGCTAGTCAGCCCAACTATCGGTTGGCGTTTGCCAGATTTGCCAATTGTCGCGAGGCGGCCGTCGAGCCGAGTTCTGCCGCCTTTTGGTACCATTGCCGCGCCTGCTCCGGATCAGCTTGCACCCCAACCGCGCCCGTCTGTTTGATGACCAGCGGATCGTAGCTGGCGCCGAGCGCCAGCGCCGCCTCGGCGTTTCCGGCGTCGGCCGCGCGCCGCAGCAAAAGCCGCGCCGAGACGACGTCGCCGTCGTTGAGGAAAGCCTTGCCGCGGGTGACCAGCACGGCGATCTCGTCGGCGTCGATGGCCGGTTTGCCGGTATCGGCCGCCGCCGGCGCCGGCGGTGGTGCCGGCCCTTGCACCGCGACTGACTCGCCGGGCTGCTGTGGCGCAGGCGGCCATCCCCCAGCCGGCGCCGCCGTTTGCACTGCGACTGACTGGGTAGGCTGCTGAGGCGGAGCTGGCCAAGCATCGGCCGGTGCCGGCGTTTTGACCGCGACCGATACGTCGGGTTGTTGTGGCGGCGGCGTTTCGGTGCTTGGCGGCGCTTGAGCCGACGCTTTCTCCTCTGCCGCAAAGGCCCGGGCCGTGGCCGGTCCGCCGGCCGGCGCCGCATCAGGAGCGGGCGTCGCCGCGTGGACATGCACGAGCTTGACCGCGCTCGGCATGACCGACGCAACGTCCGTGACGGCTGTGCGCGCCATCTCGTGCGCACGCAGCCGCAGGCGCGAATACGACACCACCACCCAGGCGACGAGCGCAGCCACCGCGGTTACGGCACATAATCGCAGCGCAATCCGTACCGCCGATGGACGCTCCTCAAGCAGAATGGGCGGCGGCGGCACGATTTCCGGCTCTAGCGAAAGCCGGCGCCGCAGATGAAGCATGGCGCGATCGCCGAGGAAGCTCGGCATCTCCTCGGCACCGTCTTCGGCCGGCGGCATCTTGCCATCTTCCAGCGGCATCTCGGCCATGTCGCCGACGTCGGCCATGTCGTAGGTATCCGCGTTCGATTCCGCCTCCACCTCCGGCTCAACTTCCCGCGCCCAAGGCGGCGCATACATCAACGCGGCATCGATGTCTTTTGGTCGGAAAGCCCGAGAATTCATGATCGCCTCCCGTGCTGACATGCGCTAACGGTCAGAGGCCGGCGTGTGTGCTCCCTCTCAGGTCCGGCAGGGTGCGGCAATGGTCCCCGTCGTTGCGCATGGACGACGGATCGCAGACGACTGATGCCGCTGTGGAATGCTCTCAGACGATGATAATGGTGTTGCCGTCGCGGCGCTCGCCGCAGCCGTCGCGACCGCGCTTGCCGGCTATCGGCGTATCGCCATGACCCTCGGGCAAAGCCGGGCTGAAGGGAAAAGGCTGCGGCCGCCAGCAAAGACCCGGCCAATACGCAAAGCACCTGGAATGGCCGAAGCGGCCACCGCAAGCCCCCCCTCATCATACTTCCCCGCGCGGACCCTCACGCTACGCAACACACACAGATGCGTGGCGCCCGCGAACGACACCCACCCTGCCGCGCTTGACGATGCACGCGTTTACTTACGATACGCGTTGCTGGCGCGGACTTGGGTTAAAAGTTCCTCAAGCAATGGGGCGGCGATATGATCGTCCTTGGGAGATTCCGCGGCGCGATTGCCGCAATCGCCTGCCTTAATTCGGAATCGTTTGATCGGCGCGCGAAATTGTGGCGGGATTCAAATACTTATGTTTTTGGGCGTAGCTGCCATTCGCAGTTGGTATGTTGTTTTATGGTTAATACACAAAATTGCAATCTGTTGGATTTTTGGTCTCGTACCCATTGAGCTCGATGTAGCCGAAGCGATCGATACGGGCTTCGAATTGCGGGCCAACAACGGTTGAGGTTTCGTCTTCAGCAATTATCGCGGGTCCTCTGATGCGGGCGCCGGGAGCGAGATCGGCGCGCCAATAGACCGGCGTTTCGACAAAATCGCCGGCATCGACGTCGAACACGGCATGACGCGCGATTGGCTCTGGCGCGCTTGGCCGCTCCGCGGCGGCCGCAGCGAGGCGGCCTTGCGCCGGCGCACTGAGCGACACCACCCAGCTTAGAATTTCGACGTCGACGCCCGGGATCGAGCGGCTATAGAGCCGCCGATAGGCGGCTTCGAACAGTTCGCCCAAACGCGCGCGGTCCGCGGCAGCAAAATCGCGCACCGGCAGCGTCACGGCGATCTCGTGGCCCTGGCCGCGATAGCGCATGAAGGCCGAGCGCTGCTCTAAAAGCTCCGCGTGCGGCGCGCCCTGGCGCACCACCGCCTCGGCCTCGCCCCGCATCTCGCCAATCAGGCGATTGGCGGCGGCCGGGTCGAACGCGGAGAGGCGAATGAGCCGTCCGCGGACGATTTCATAAGCGACCGGCGCGCGCAGAAGCCCGACGGCGGAGCCGACGCCGGCATTGGCGGGGATGAGCACGCAGCGGATGCCGAGTTTTTGTGCAACGCGCGCGGCATGGAGCGGCGCCGCGCCGCCGAAGGCAATCAACGTCCGCGTGCGTAAATCCTTGCCGCTTTCGATGGCGTGGACGCGCGCCGCATTCGCCATGTTCTCGTCGACCATTTCGCTGATGCCGAGCGCGGCGTGCGCGGCGGACAGCGCCAGCGGCGCGCCGATGTGCTCGGCAACGGCGCGTTCGGCGCCGCGCGCCTCGAGCGCGATCCGGCCGCCGGAAAATTTTTTCGGGTCGATGCGGCCGAGCACGACATCGGCGTCGGTCACGGTCGGCTTCTCGCCGGCTTGGCCGTAACACACCGGGCCCGGCATCGAGCCGGCGCTGTCAGGGCCGACCGCGATGCGCTTGAGCGCATCAAGCCGGGCGATCGAGCCACCGCCGGCGCCGATCTCGACCATTTCGATCACCGGGATGCGCAGCGGCAAGCCGCTGCCTTTAAGAAAGCGATAGACCCGCGCCACTTCCAGTACGCGCGCGGTCTGCGGCTCACCCTTGTCGATCAAACAAATTTTCGCCGTGGTGCCGCCCATGTCGAAGGACAGGACCTGATCGAGCCCGTTCTGCCGCGCGATGGCGCCGGCAAAAATCGCGCCCGCGGCGGGGCCGGATTCGATCAGGCGCACCGGAAAGCGGATTGCGGTCTCGACCGTGGTCACGCCGCCGCCCGAGGTCATGAGTAGCAGCGGGCACAAAAAGCCGGCGCGCTTGAGTTCGCGTTCGAGGCCGGCGAGATAGCGGCCCATCAGCGGCTGGAGATAGGCGTTGGCGCACGCGGTCGAGAAGCGCTCGTATTCGCGCATTTCCGGCGACACGTCCGACGACGCCGTCACCGCGACGTGCGGCAGCCGCCGCGCCACCGCCGCGGCGGTGCGGCGCTCGTGCGCCGGATTGGTGAAGCTATGGAGAAAGCCGATCGCCACCGCTTCCACCTCCGCGGCGGCAAGTGCATC
>JASHSE010000528.1 GCA_030036975.1 Xanthobacteraceae bacterium
GCTGTTTCTGGTCAACGGCTTTGTACCAGGTCTGATGAACGCTTATGTGAGAGCCGACAGTGTAATCGTGGTGTTTTCCCTCAAGGGGGGCCTCCCTTGGTCTGGTGCGCGAAAGCGGTTCGTCGGCGGCTCCGATCCGGCAAAGGCCGCCGCTGGCAGCCTAAGAAACGAGTTATTTCTCAAACAAGCTGATTTAGGACTCAGCGGCCTGCGATTGGGCGCAAATGGCGTACATCTTTCCGCAGGCCCGATCGAAGCCCTCGTCGAGTTACGCAGATTCACGTCACTCACGCCCGAACGTCCGCGGCCCCTGAGCGATTTTCAATGCGGACGAAAACTGCAGCGGACGTTTACGCCAGTGCAGGTGCAATCGATTATCAGGAATGCGCCAATACAATGGAAAAACCGTGAAATCTCGGTTTTCGAGCTGACAGCTGAGCGGAATGAAAGCTTGGCACTGCAGTTGCTGGCGAAGGTCAGAGATCAGCTCTCCAACCGGGCTGGCGGCGCGCAGAATCTGCGTTAGGCGCTCGCGCCGACGACGACGAACGGGCGGCCCAACTACCGCCGGCCCCAAATTTTCGGCCACATGTCGCCCAGATCATTGATCCGAATTGGATCGGCTTGCAGCGGCGGAACGCCGGTCTCCCTGATAAACCCGGCAAAGCGAGGTGGTACTTCAATTCCGAAAAGGTGAAGACGCCTGAACACGTAATGTCCCGCGGCCAACAGATTATATATCGTGAGAATCTCCACCATGCGATCGAAATCGCGCTCGCTGATATGAGGCACTAGTCTGACGAGATCGGCATATTCGTACAGACACTTGCCGTAATTATGCACGCCTTCCCAATAAATCTTGAATACGAGGTGAGCCATCAACCACGCATCATCCGGCACCCTCAACGTGTCGCCGCCGAACGACACCGTTCGCGCATGGGCCAACAGGTCGCGCAGCGGAATGTCCAGTGAAATTGCGTGATGGATGTCGACCGATGCGTAACAACAAGGAAAGTCGTTCGCTGTGTCGAACCAGTACTGATGCGTAAACGGCTCCGATCGAATAGCTTCGACAGTCGCGGGGGGCAAGTTCGTTATTTGAAAGCGCCTGACCAGGAAGCCGAGTTCATAATGCGCAGCCTCCACCGATGCTTTCAGTCGGGTGTCAGCACGGAAGAAACGATTGGTTTCCCTGTCTTGCTGGGCTGAAACATAGCCGTACTTCAGCGCGAGCGCCTCGGCTTCCTTCAGATCGCCGCGATCAACGCCGATGTCGATGTCCCAGGCGCCGCGCATGTGCGGTTCGGGGTACAAGAGGAACGCCGTGGCGCCGCCCTTCAGCAGGCTGTAGTTGAGGCCTTGCTCATGCAGGGCATTGAGCAGCGGGCGGCAGGCCACGATTTGTACCTTGGCGAACGCGATCAACGCCAAACGCGCAGCCTGCAGCCTTGCATAATCGGACGCCGCAAGGACTCGACAGAGCGCATCCATCTGCGCATCGGTGATGGACGGCAACAGCTGCCACGAGGCGAACAGAAGGCGCAGCAGCTCGCCGGAATGCTCGCAATTTCGCGGCGTCAGCGGTCCGATCGGGCAACCTGCAATGAGCGATAGCATGTCGCGCTCCGGCTGTCGGAGCACAGATGCGGGCGCTTCCAAATACCCGTTTCCGACGAACGTGCCCACCATGATGATGCATTCCCGAGATCGGATCACCGCAGCAGTACGGCAAAGAACTCACTATAGCACTGTAAACGTATGCCGCCGAGAGCGGCGGCACTGAATCGGAGCCGCCGGTACTGGGCTGGTCCGGCGCCGACTGCCTTGGACGCCGCTTCGCACGGTGGCTACGGCTTAGGTCGCAGAGAGTCCATCTTGCGGCGCGATCGAAAGTTGTATACAATCACACCAAGAGCTAGGTGTGGAGGTTGGCTTGAGCGTTCGAGAGTTAGCGGTTCGGGCCCCGATTGCCATCGACATTGAAAGCGATTTGGGTCCGCCGCGCCGAACTGCACTCAGTCTGGACGAGATAGAACAACTGCTAGCGGGCTTGCCGCGCATTCCGTCAAACGCGACCATCTCAGCGAATTTAAGCGTAGTTCGCTGGTTGGCCGAGCCACGCCAGATCATCAACATTCTCGAGCGCTTACTGGCGGATCCATCAAGCATTTCGCGCATCGCTGCCCGGTCGTATCATCACGTCAATCATTTCGACAAACTTGTTCTGGTCGATTCCGAGTGCCCCTCCGACTACCGATTGACTCTGCACCTTTGGGACCCGCCGTATAGCGAGCAAGAGCTAAACGAGGAGCTTATTCACGATCATAGATTTAGTTTTTGGTCGCATATTCTATGTGGCAACCTGGTCTCGGAAAATTACTCCGTCGCCACAAATGGAAACGTCTATCGGCAGTACCAATACATTCCGGAAGAACGTGATGCTCTCAATTTTTATCGATTCATGGGAGAAGCTTGCTTGGCCACATCCGGCATCGTGCGGAGGAACGCCGGGGAGTCGTATTTTCTGAGTCATGATCGCATCCACCGGGTCTGGCTGCCCAGAAAGGACCTGGTCTGTACACTAGTCCTGCGCGGCCCGCGTGCCAGCAATCATTCCAACGTCTATAATACCGTTTACCCCAACCAAAATTTCGGACTGACCCCAATCATGTTCTCAGCGCAACAGTTGCGGGTCAAGCTCGCCTGCCTGGTTGACAAGCTCGCCAGCGGCACGTGAACGCGTCGGCAAAACGTGACCGCGACCGCCGCGTCCATTGGAGCGGCTCTTGCCGCGATTGACTTGCTACTCGGCGGTTGACTACAGCGACAGCAGTTGTAGGTAGGGCGCTGCCCAAGCCGCCGCGTGGTCTATGCCGCTGCTGTCGCGAGCGCGACTTGGCGTGTAGACCAACCAAGCGTGGTCGACGCCAGCCGGAACACCAAACGTTTTCGGGTCTGCAAATAGCAAATGGCATACTCGATAAATCTGGAATGTAGAAACACAACGGCGGCGCCGCTTCGCGCCTTGTGCCGAAAAGTCTCCGAATACGAGAGCTCTCCATCGGTCGCTGCATCGAACTACTGTCCGCACGTCACGTTATGCATCTTTGACCACGTGGATCCGCAGGTTATTTGCAAACACCTCTGCGCCGTATTCTCGAAACAACGCCGTCTCATACTCAACTTCTGCAGGCTCCGCTTCGTGAATGCGATTCCGGGCGTTGTTTGGATCGAACCGGATTCATCGTTCGAATTGCACGGAATTCACTCAGCAATTCACGAGAGGATAGATCCTCAGCTTTGCCGTCGGCATTATCGCCCCGGCCACTGGATACCTCACTGCACGCTCGGCTACCGCATCGCCACCGATCGCCGCTCCGACGCCCAACTATTTGCATCCCACACGCCGGTCCGCTTCCAGGCCACTTTCGATACCGCCAGCTGCGTATCGTCCCATCCGATCGAAGTCATACGCCAATGCGAGCTACAAGTGCCTTTGAGCCGCGGCGCCATCTAGCGCGCGGCACGCGTTTGTGTACCGCAGCAGATTTTGGCTGGTAAGGTTTTTCACGGTCATTCGCATCGATTTAGCGGCCTGAGCGAATGTCCGCCTGTGGATGAACACCGGAAGTTCTGTTGCGATTGTGAGCCTTTGGCCCGCCTGTGCTTCAAATTGGCGCCGGGGCCAGATTGTCGCACTCAGCGCAGCGTGCTGCATGGTGCCCCATCAAGCGGGGCGGCCGAGGACGAAGCGCCTTGCTTTTCGAAAACAGCCGAATAACCTCTTTCACGCGGCATCCGCCGCACCAGCTGGTTAACACCAACTGGGAGGACACCGGTGATCTCCCGCAAGGAGAAAGCCGATGTTCAACATGGTGCTTCCGCTCTACCTTTCCTGGAAGGACCTGAAGTCCAAGATAGGATGGCCGTATAGCCGTACGCATACCAGCCGTTCGTCGGACGCGCGCTGCTCCTCGCGCTGGCGGCCTCAATTGCGTTAGCCGTCATTGCCGGGATCGGCTGGTTTTTGTTCGTCGTTGTCTTGCCGATCGCGATCATCATTGGCGTCGGCTATTTCGCCCACCAATCCGCAAAAACTCACCTTACACGCCAAGGACGGGACATCTCGGAATTTCTCCCCGTGCTGCCGAAATGGGCGCACATAGCCGGCGACCTTCGCGAGGTTGGCGGATATGCCGGCGCTGCTGTCGCCGGAGTGATCGGCCTTTCGCTGCCGGGCCTCATCAGCGCCGGGGGCGAGGCCCTCACTGCGATAGGGGTCATTGCAACGGTCTTGATCTTCTCCTGGGGGATACCCCTCGCATTCCACAGCGTGCTCAACAGCTCTAAGATCGGCAACGAGGTTCGCTTTCCGTTGTTGGCGCTTATGGGGGGCTACGCTTTCAGCGTCTCGCTCCACATCCATCCGCTCGTCTTCCTGTTCGTCTGTGCGCTGGCGGGCGGATATGGGTAGTGGTGGTATGAGCACCATCCGTATCTCAAAATGCGCTCGGCGTACGGCCGGTGCAAAGAATTGCACGCCAGCACCAAGCTGCTTTCGACACAGGATTTCCTCAAAGAGCTGCGGGCACAGTTCACGAGCAAATGGGACTTTGAACCGTCCGATACGGATATGGAAGTAGCGGAAGTGGTGTATGGCCTGGCTAGCGCTGCGGCATCGAAAATCCCCATCCGCCGGCCCTCACTTTTCCAGAACTGCCTTATGGGCGGCATATACGGATCAAAGGCAGGGACGTGCTTGGCGATGGAGCGCATGATGGCGTATCTGTTGGGCACGCCGAGATAGTGAACGCTCCACCGCCTAAAGGCGGTGGCTTCAGGTTACGGCTTAAAGCCGGATTTGGTCCGCCATTCGGCGGACTCAGGTCACCTTGAAGTTATCGTCAGGTTCTGGCCGAACCTGATTTTTGATGTACTCCATCCAGACCTCATCGGTGACGTTACCGCTGCTCGCGACCCAGTAGCCCCGTGCCCAGATGTGCACCGTCTTCGTCCCGAGCCGGCATGGTGCCCAGGTATTCGCAGAGGCCTGCAACCGGATCACTTTCCACCGTAACTCCCTTTTACGCACGGGCCGGACAAAGGGATTGACTCGCCGCCGCCAAATGTTCACTCTCCGTTCTCACGAAGTCGTGTGCACCTGCGGGCGTGCATTTCCGTTGTCACGACTCGGCAGCCGACTAAGATGCCCGCGTTGCGGCTCCCGGAGTATGGCCGTCGCGTACGAGCCCCCCTGCCATAGCTCGGGCTCGTACCTAAAAAGTACCTAGCCGGAAAAAATCCTTACGGCCCCGTAGCTCAGGGGATAGAGCAACAGCCTTCTAAGCTGAAGGTCGCAGGTTCGAATCCTGCCGGGGTCGCCAATAATATCAATAGCTTACGAGGATATTGCGCAACCAAATCTTCCCAGAAAACCGCATTGGGAACCGTGTGGGAAGATTGCCACACAGTGCCGAGAATCGGATGATCCAGCCATGCCAGTCGATCCAATCGAGATTTTCTTGAACGAGCAGCGAGCCGATCTGGCTGCTTTCAGGATCATATTGACGGTATTTCTCTTGCGGTTGGTGGGGCAGAACCCTCCAACGGCAAGAGAACGGGTAGCTGATCTGAAAAAAACTGTGTTGGATGCAGCGGGTCGGATAGAAGCCGATCCGGCCGAACCGCACAGTGAACGGATGAAGCAAATGATTGGGATGCGAGCCGAGAAATTCTTTGTCGAACTCGAAGAGGTAGTTTCGGCAACGCTAGATAAGATGGGGCTGTAGGGCGCCAGTTGTTGAGCATGATGGGGAGGATGGCGGGCGACGCCCATCAACCGCAACGCACCGCGCGGGGCAACGCATTCGCGCCCGCCCCGCGCCTTCGCACTACGAAGTTACGCCGCTCGCCTCCGCCGCGCACGAAACACCCTTGGTCCTGGATTGCCATTCGTAGATGCTAAAAACTCGTAGCGGCGACCGCGGCAGCTGTTGGCGCGACCAAAATAGAGGGACCCGCCGTTGGTCGGAGCGTGAAGCTCAATGACTCGCATCTAAGCCTCCACCGCGCCGAAGTATTTGAGCAGGTCTTGAGCTAACGAAAAGGCGACCTCTTGGTGACGTTGATAGTCCTCGTAAAGACGCTTGTTCACCAAAGCTTGCGCCTTGGCGATAAGGCCGCCCCATGTTTGTGCCTGGGTCTTTGTCAAATCGGCTATTGCCCTATCACGTCGTCGCTCGACGTTGAGGAAGCCGGGAGTGTTCTCGCAGTCTAACTCCGGATATGCCTCAAAGAGTTCGTCCATTTTCCGATCCGCATCGGCCATCCGGGCTTGCGCAAGAACAGCCCTTGTATTGCGCTCGCGCTGGCGTTTTGGCACCGGAGCGCCCTTTCGTTTCAGCTTTCTCGCGATGTCTGCCGGTAGAGTGAACCCCGCTCTGGCGGCCATCTCCCAAAGGATTTCTGCCATTTCAACAGCGCCTCGGCAGTCGTCGTTGAGGACGAGCGATGCGGCAGCACGGATACCGTCGCCAGTTCGATCGTTCGACGGAATGCGGAGGATTTCTTTGGCGGTCCTGTTTACCCTCTCGGCTGCCCGGCCCCACTCGGTGTGAACAGCGTGATAACCGTTGCACCTTCCTAATTCCTGGAAGGCCCGCTCCCCTTGCAGGGATTGCTCCATGGTGCACAGAGGGGCGCAGTCTCGCGCAGGGCCGCGGGCAGCATCGCATTCAGTGTAGAGCCTCCTTGCGCGAGCAGCTAAGGCAGCTTCGATGCGCATAGCGGCCCTTAGTTGGTCGCCGAGTGAAAGCAGCCGCGGCTCCGTGGTGACGGTCGCGGCGGCGGCGAGCGCCGCGGGTGCAGGTAAGGCGAGCGCCGGCCCGATCGTCGCGGGAACAGCTGCGGTCGCCGCAGCTGCCTTAACGAGCATATTCATAATGTTTCTCCTACTCATTACGCCCGACACGGGTTGCGCGGGCGAGCGATCGTCGCGCGCGGATGCGGTGTTTTCATGTGTCATGATTGGGCTCTTCGGGTTTGGCTTGCTACAGCCGCGCCGCCCGACGGGGGCGGCAGCCGGGGCGTAGCAAGCTGCCCGAAGACAGCTCGGCGACTTTTAAGGGTTTCCCCTCTGGACATGGCGCGCCGGCCCCGGCCATAGTTGCCAGGAGCGCGCGCCCGCCAAGGCGCGACGTGCATTCGGCAAGCTTCCCGCGCCAACGGGTCGCCTGCCTATTCGGGTCCGGGTTGCTACACCCACGGACAGATTCGCTTATTCGTCGGGCCCACGCAAGCCCTTCCACGGCAGGGGATGCACCTCGAGCGCCGCCGATGCCCGACTTGAGAGTTGTCGCGGAGCGCTCCGAAAAAGAAATCAGAGAGCAAAAAGCGACGCGTACGCTCAAGTCGGCGCTCGTCAATCTCGCCGCCAATCTGCTCCGCGTGATCCGTGGGGCCGGCAAGCCTGACCGCATAACGGAGCACTTACGAGCCCTCGCCGAAGCATACGTCAACTGGGAGGATGTTCACGGTCGCCCGGCAACCGATGATGTTTTCCACGAGCTACTAAACTTTCCCAGGCCCGAACCTACCGAGCGCGAGGAGCAAGACGAAATGGCAATGATTGAGTACGCAATTTGCCGGCATGCGCTGCAGATCGTGGCGTCAAGAACAGACAGCGTGACAACGCGAGAATAGACTTGCACCGGACGCTGCTGCGCGAATACGAGCGCCGCGCAAGGCGAGATAAAGAGCGCGGTCGGGCAGAGAGGCTTGCGGCCAAAGCCAAGCCGCACAAGCACACATAGCCCCTTTTCGCGCCGCCGCCGCTGGGCGTGATAGTCTGCCCTGAGGGCCATTGCCGGCGATGTCGGAGTGAACGCACGTCATTCTGCCAATGGCGGTTCTTCTTTGATGACCGTAAGTTTTGGCTTCGTCGGCGCCTTACCTGCTGCTCTCTCAGCCGCAATCCTCGCCTGGCCGTCAATCATTTCGGCGAAGTCCGCGTAGAGACCGCTTGGCGGTGCATTACGCGCTCGCTCGATATTCTCGAACGAGCGGTTCAGATCGTCGATCGACTTCTTGTGGTGATCATCGTCGGGCATGGCCGATTTGAGCTTACCGCCCGCTATTGAAGCGGGCAACGTGGCAGTTCCGGCTTTTTCACACCCGAAGCATACGTCCCGGCGCCTTGGTCCTAGCCCAGAACATCAGCGCTGCACTGGCGCGCCAAGGACGCCAATGTATGGCTCAGGAGGCCATGCAGGCTGGCGCGCGCGCAAATCAAGAATGAACGGCGCTGGGTTCGGTGTGTCCCAATATGAATAGGCGTAAACCGGTTTTTCGCCGGCGTTGCCGAGATTGATCTGATACTGTCCATCGCCGACGCTTACCAGCTTGCCGTTGGCGCGCACGTAATCGGCGGTGATCGGTTGGCCGTTGAACGTGGTGACGCCGGCAAAGTCTCTATCGGTCAGCCCGGCCATCACGCCGTCGAATTGCGGCTGGGTCATGCCACGGCGCGGGGCGATCAGCGGCGCATTATTCTGGTGCAGCACACCGCCGGTCACGTCATCAACCGCCTGTTTGACGCGAACGGCCGAATATTTGGTATCGCCAGCTTGGGCCGAGAGATCGGCGTAGCGGGCGCGCACCATGGTGCTCATCGTGGCATACGGCCCGACCGGATCGGCGCGCGATTGGATCGGGAAGATGGCGGCGGACAGCGCCTTACCGAGATCGTCGTCAAAACTCGCCTTACCGCCCGGCTCCGCGGTCGGGTCCCATTTCTTGTCGGCCTTCATCGCCGCTTGGCCGCGGAAGATCGATGTCGCGATATCGGGCGCGGTGCGCATTAGCGAGCCGGCCGCGACTTCCGCCATGCTGGCCGGATTGTCGCCGCCGAGCTTTTTCAGCGTCGCGCCGCGCACGTCGGGCGGCAGCGTGGCGAAGCCCTGGAAGATCGCCGCCTTGGCGTTCGGATCGGCGGTCGAAAGCGCGCCCTGCACCGCTTTGAGGTCGGCCGCGTCGAGCGCCGAGACGGGACCGCCCTGCCAATTCTGTGCCGCGAACTGCGCAATCTTGGCACGCTGCTGTAGCCCAGCGGCGAGGTTGTTCGGATTTTTCAGATCGAGCGGCCCCGGCGTTGAAAACTGATTGGGGAAGCGCGCCACCGTCATGCTGATCGGATTGGCGGCGAGCCCTTTCACCGTTGCGTCGAGTTTGTCTTGCAGCGATCGGGCGACCAATGCGCCGAGTTGGGCCGTTCTCGCGTCGGGCGCGCCAGCGGCGAGTTGCCGGCGTACCTCCGTCAACGTCGCCTGTTGCGCGGCAACGGAGCGCTGGCCGGCGTCGGCGACTAGATCGATGGCGTGGGTGTCACGCTCAATAAGCGTTGAGAGGTCGATATCGTTCGTCGCCCTCGCGGCGCGCAGCATGTCGAAGGCCATTGCATCCGATGGCGGCGCCCCCTTGCCATCCGCCCATGCCGCCATCGCTTCGCTCCACTGCTGCTTGACCTCTTTGTTGAGGAATTGCGAGCGGCGCGCGATCTGGAAGGCGTTGGCGGCTGGATTTGTCTGCACCGCCATGCGTGCGTAATCCAGGAGCGACGTGCCGTTGGCGTCGCGCGGGTTGACGTGGCCGTTGGTCTGCAGCGCGACGCGCGTTCCTTCGGCACCGCCAAGGTGGATCATGGCGTG
>JASHSE010000008.1 GCA_030036975.1 Xanthobacteraceae bacterium
TCGTCGACCGTGGCGATGACCTTGGCGGCGACGTGGTGGCGCTCGGAGATCATGCGTAAGAGCACCTTGAGCAATTCGACCACGGCGGCGCCGTTCGTGGCCGGCTGGCCGCGCGCCTGCAGCGGCAGCGTTTTGGCATCGCGCTCGAGGCCGCGTGCCACCGCGGCGACGATCGCCTCGCCCCAGCGCGAGCGCTCGAAGCCTTTCGGCAGCGAGCGCAAATGGCGCAGCTTCTCCAGCGTGGTCGGCGCCTGCACCGCGATGTCGCCGATCGCTTCATCCTTGAGCACGCGCGCGCGCGGCACGTCGCGCGCCCGCGCCTCGCGCTCGCGCCAGGCGGCGACCTCGATGAGTACGGCAAGTTCTTTGGGCTTGCGCAGCCGGGTCTTCAGCCGCCGCCAGGCGTTGTCCGGCTCCATCCGATAGGTGTCGGGCGACGTCAGCACGCTCATTTCCTCGGCGACCCAGTCGACGCGGCCGCGGCGCTTGAGATCCTCGACCAGCGCCACATAGACTTGGCGCAGATGGGTCACGTCGGACGCCGCATAGGCAAGCTGCGCCTCGGTCAGCGGCCGCCGCGTCCAGTCGGTGAAGCGATGCGATTTATCGAGCGTGTCGCCGGTGATGCGCTGCACCAGCTGATCGTAGGAGATCGAATCGCCGTAGCCGAGCACCATGGCGGCGACCTGGGTGTCGAAGATCGGATGCGGAATGAGCTCGGCGGCGTGCCAGACGATTTCGATGTCCTGGCGCGCCGCATGAAACACCTTCATGATCTTCTCGTCGGCCATCAGCGCGTAGAACGGCGCAAGGTCGATGCCTGGCGCCAGCGCGTCGACCACCACGGCTTCGTCGGGCGAAGCCATCTGCGCCACGCACAACAGCGGGTAATAGGTGCTTTCGCGCAGGAACTCGGTGTCGACGGTGACAAAGCGCTGGCCGGCCATCCGGCGGCAGGCCGCGGCAAGTTCTGAGGTGGTGATAATGGGTTGCATTGGCAGACAGGAGAAATCGATTCACGCAGCGCGCGGCTTGATCTCGCGATCCAGGCGGTGACCATAAGCCTCCTTCGCCACCTCCAGCTCGTAATGCGATTGCAGATTCATCCAAAATTGCTCGCTGACGCCGAAATAGCGGGCAAGCCGCATCGCCGTATCCGCGGTAATGCCGCGCCGACCGCGCACGATGTCGTTCAAGCGTGCGCGCGGAACCTTGATGCAACGGGACAGCGCATTGACGCTCATCTGCAGCGGATCGAGAAAATCGGCCTTGAGAATTTCGCCCGGGTGAACGGGCGGAATATCCCTCTTGCCCTGCGCTCGTCGTATTTGCGGCCTCATGGTGCTCCTTTTATTGGTAGTCCACGATTTCAACGTTATAAGCGTCGCCTTCACGCCAATCAAAACAGATTCGCCATTGATTATTGATCCTGATCGAATACTGTCCGCGACGATCGCCCAAAAGCTTCTCCAATCGATTTCCAGGGATCCGTCCAATCTCATCGAGCGCCGAAGCCGCGTGCAGAGCGACAAGTTTCTGCAATGCTCGGCGTTGCATGTCGGCAGGAAGGCGTCGGCTAGACCGACCGGCGAAGAGTTCCGCCGTCTCCTGTGCAGCAAAGCTTTTGATCACGACGCAGTGTAATGCAGAGCGTTACAGCAATCAAGCTGTGCTGATGCGCGCGCCGCGGTTGGTCTAAACCCCGCGCACGCGCTTCATGTGGATGAACTCCCACGGGCTCGGCAGCGGGCCGACCGGAACCTCAATGACAGTCGGACCGTCGCGATGGGCAAAGGCGCGGCGCAGCGCGGCGCGCAACGCGTCCGGCGTCTTGGCGCGAACCGCCGCGGCGCCGAAGCTTTTGGCAAAGGCGACGAAATCGGGGTTGGTCAGGTCGCAGGCGATGCGACGGTTGCCGTAGCGCTCCTGTTGGGTGCGGCGCACGTTGCCGAAGGCGCCGTCGCTGAACACGATGGTGGTCAGCGGGATGCGGTGCGCCATGGCGGTGGCCAGCTCGTTCGCGGTGAACAGAAAGCCGCCGTCGCCGCTGATCGCCACCACCGGCACGTCGCGCCCCGCGTCCTGCGCGCCGAGCGCGGTGGCAAAGCCGTAGCCGAGATTGTCCTGATAGCCCGGCGAGATGTAGGTGCGTGGCCGGTACACCGGGAAAGCGAGGCGCGAGGCGAAGCCGACTTGCGTGACCTCGTCGACGAATAGGCCATCCTCCGGCAGTTCGGCCCGGATCGCCGCCAGATAGCCGAGCTGCGGCGCAATTTTTTGCTCGAGCCGCTGCCGCATGCCGGCCTGGCGCTCGGCCATCTCGGCGGTGCGCGGCGCGCGCTTCGTATTATGGGCCGGCAGTGCGTCGAGCAGCCGTCGCAATATCGGCTTGGCGAGGCCGACCAGTGCCACGGCCGGCTTGGCAAAGCGCGCCGGCTCCTCGGCGTCGGCGTCGACGCGGATGATGGCGAGGTCGCGGTCGATGCCCCATTGCTGCAGCGGATAATGCAGATGCGTGCCGACCGCGAGCACGACATCGGCCTCGGCCCACAATTCGTGGCCGAGCGGCAGGTTGACGGACAGCGGATCGCGGTCGTCGAGCACGCCGCGGCCGCGCCGATAGGACAGCACCGGCGCCTGCAAGGCGTGCGCCAGCGTCGTCACTTCGGCGGACGCATCCTGCGCCCCGCCTCCGGCGACGATCAGCGGCCGCTGCGCGGCGCCGAGCCGCTTCGCCGCCGCCGCGATCGCATCGTCATCGACCGGAGGTTCGGCAACGGCAAGCGGCGCTTGCAGCGTCACCGGACCGGCGCGGCCCCAAACGTCGATGGCGCATTCGAGCGCTGCCGGGCCCGGACGACGCATGCGCATCGCGCGCATCGCTTCGGCGACAAGACGCGGCGCTTCGTCGGGCTCGCGAATGCGCGCCGACCAATCGACCAGCCGCGCGGTGATGCCGGCCTGATCGCGCACCTCGTGCAGAAAGCCTAGGCCCCGGCCGATGGCGTTCTGCGGAATTTGCCCGCTCAGCGCCAGCACCGGCGCGTTCATGCCGTAGGCGGTGAGCAGCGCCGCCGCCGCGTTGAGGAGCCCCGGGCCCGGCACGACACAATAGGCCTGCGGCTTGCCCGTCGCCAGCGCGGCGCCCAGCGCCATATAGGCGGCGCCCTGCTCGTG
>JASHSE010000529.1 GCA_030036975.1 Xanthobacteraceae bacterium
CGTTTCGCCGGCGCGACCTTCGATCCGACTGCGCTCTACCGGATGCGCGCGGTACTCGAATGGCTGACGGCCGAGGGCATCGACGCCACGCTGATTCATCGCCATGCAGTGGCGCTGCAGGAGCAGTTCATGGCCGCGATGGCGCGCGCGCCGATAGGACCTTTCGCCGCTGATCATCTGGCGGTGCCGCTCAGCGAACCGGCGCGCGGCAATTTTCTTGCCTTCGAGCATCCGCAAGCAGCGCAATGGTGCGCGCGCCTGCATGCAGCCGGCGTCGTGACTGACGTGCGCGGCACCCGGCTGCGGCTCGGATTTGGGCTTTATCATACCGCGGCAGACGTCGAGCGGCTGGTGGCGCGGCTTTGCCGCATCCGGGACCTTTAAAGACTCTGAGTTTGTAACGATCCCGGGTCTGCGGCGCGCCATTTCGCTTCGTGCTGCACTGCGCCCGGGGAACCGCTGGGCGCTTACTCCGCCGCCTTGCCCCCGGCGCTGGCGGCTTGGGCGCCGCTGTGGTCCTGCCGCTCGACGATGCGGGCGGATTTGCCGCGCCGGCCGCGCAGGTAATAGAGCTTGGCGCGGCGCACCTTGCCGCGACGCACGACCTTGATCGAGTCGATCATCGGCGAGTAGAGCGGAAATACGCGCTCGACGCCTTCGCCGTACGAAATCTTGCGCACGGTGAAATTCTCGTTCAACCCCGCGCCGGCGCGGCCGATGCAGACGCCCTCGTAGGCCTGGATGCGGCTGCGCTCGCCTTCCACGACCTTGACGTTGACCAGCACCGTGTCGCCCGGCTGGAAGTCGGGAATCTGCTTGCCGGCCGACAGCTTCGCCACTTGTTCATTTTCGATTTGCTTGAGCAGGTTCATGGCGAAATCTCCATCGGCTGCGCATATCGCGCCGGTTGCGGCGGGCTCTTGGCGGGTTCGGGCGAGCTTCTACGCTAGCCCACCGGCTTTGTCACCTTCCGGTCTTTATTGCCGTCTTGGGCGGTCCAAAGGTCCGGGCGGCGCGCCTTGGTCAGCCGCTCGGCCTCGGCACGGCGCCAGGCCGCGATCCTGGCGTGATCGCCGGAGAGCAGCACGTCGGGGATCGGCTGGCCCTCGAACACCTTCGGCCGCGTATAGTGCGGGTATTCGAGCAGGCCCTGCACAAAGCTTTCCTCGGCGGCCGAGCCCGGCGCGCCCATGACGCCTGGCAAAAGCCGCACGCAGGCGTCGATCAGCGCCATGGCGGCGAGCTCGCCGCCGGATAGCACGTAATCGCCGACCGACACCTCTTCGAGCCCGCGCGCCGCGATGACGCGCTCGTCCACGCCCTCGAACCGGCCGCAGACCAGCACGACGCCCGGCCCTTTGGCCAAAACCTCGACGCGGCCCTGCGTCAACGGCACGCCGCGCGGCGACATCAGGAGCCGCGGCCGCGCGTCAGCCGCCGCCGCATCGATGGCGCGGGCCAATACGTCGGCCTTCATCACCATGCCGGGCCCGCCGCCGGCCGGTGTGTCGTCGACGGTGCGGTGCCTGTCGGTCGCGAAGCTGCGGATATCGACCACGTCGAGCGACCACGCGCCGGCGCCGAGCGCCTTGCCGGCAAGGCTCAGGCCGAGCGGTCCGGGAAACATTTCGGGGAAAATGCTTAAGACCGATGCGCGCCACATCCCTCCCGCTCCTTCAGGGCAAGGGCGGCTTTGTCTCATCATCCTCTTCCGCAGGCGGAGAAGATGAAAGCCAGTGTGCCGGCGGGTTAACGACGATCCTGCCCGCCACGATATCGACGTTCGGCACGTTGCTGTCGTTGAACGCCAGCAATTCGGTCCTGCCGCCGGCATCGAGCCGCACCTCGATGAGATCGCCAGCGCCAAAATTATGGATTGCCACGACGTAACCGATCAGCCTGCCACTGCGATCGAAGACCTCGCGCCCGATCAGGTCGGAGTGATAATACTCCTCGGGATCGGCGGACTGCGGCAGTCGCTCACGCGGCACGTAAAGTTTGACGTTGGCGAGTTGCGCAGCGGCATCGCGGTCATGGATGCCGGCGAGTGCCGCCACGAAATGATTATTGGCCGGCCGCAGCGCTTCGATTTCGATGGCGCGGCCATCTTCGGTCTGCAATGGCCCGTAGGCGGCGATGGCTTCGGGCTTGGCGGTGAACGAGCGCAGCCGCACCTCGCCGCGCACGCCGTGCGGCGCGCCGATTTGCCCAAGGCAAACGAGCGCCATCGTTTATACCGATCAGGCGGCTGGCGCCGCCGCGCCGCCCGCAGCCGGGGCCGCTTTGGCGGCTTCTTCGCGCGCTTTGCGTTCCTTGCGCGGGACGGCCTTTTCCGGATTGTTGCGCTTCACCCGCTGCAAGACGCCGGCGGCATCGAGAAAGCGCATGACGCGATCCGAGGGTTGCGCGCCCTTGGCGAGCCAGGCCTTGGCCTTTTCCAGATCGAACTTGAGCCGCTCGGTTTTGTCCTTCGGCAACAGCGGATTGAAATAACCGAGGCGCTCGATGAAGCGGCCGTCGCGGGGGCTGCGGCTGTCGGCAACGACGATGTGATAGAACGGCCGTTTCTTGGTGCCGGCGCGCGCCATGCGGATCACGAGAGACATTGGCTTCCTTTCTCAGTTGGATCTCAGTTGGTCATTCTCAGTTCGTCATTCCGGGGCCGAGCCAACGGGTCCGGCCCGAAGAGGGGCACCCCATCGCGCTTGCGCGATGGGGACCCCGGGCCGGCCCGATGACAAGCTCCGCGAGGAGCCCGGAATCCATAATCCCAGCGCAGGGGTTATGGATTCCGGACTCGCCGCTACGCGGCGATCCGGAATGACGATTGTAAAAGCGCATCACTTCTTCTTTCCCGACCCGGGCAGTCCAGGTAATCCGCCGGACAGCTTGGGGCCGAGCCCCGGCAGCCCGCCGGGCAAACCCGGAAAATTCGGCGGCAGTCCCGGCAGGTTCGGCGGCAGTCCGCCTGCACCCGGCAGGCCCGCCGGCAAGCCGCCCGGCATTTTCTTGGCCAGAGCGGCCATCTGCTCGGGACTCGGCATGCCGCCGCCTCCACCCAGCCCCAGCATGTTGGCGAGCCCGGCCATCGGCCCGCGCTTGCCGCCGCCCATCGCCTTCATCATGTCGGCCATGGTGCGATGCATTTTCAGAAGCCGGTTGATGTCTTCGGGCTTGGTGCCGGAGCCGGCGGCAATGCGGCGCTTGCGGCTCGCTTTGAGAACGTCGGGGTTGCGGCGCTCGGCCGGCGTCATCGAATCGATGATCGCCATCTGCCGCTTGAGCACCTTTTCGTCGAGATTGCGCTCGGCAAGCTGATTTTTGATCTTGGCGATGCCCGGCAGCATCGACATCAGGCCGGTCATGCCGCCCATGCGCTGCATCTGCGCGATCTGCTCGCGCAGATCGGCGAGATCGAACGCGCCCTTGCGCATCTTCTCGGCGACGCGGGCGGCCTTCTCGGCGTCGATGGTGGCGGCGGCTTTCTCGACCAGCGAGACGATGTCGCCCATGCCGAGGATGCGGTCGGCGATGCGCTGCGGATAGAAATCTTCCAGCGCGTCGAGCTTTTCGCCGGTGCCAATGAGCTTGATCGGCTTGCCGGTGACCGCGCGCATCGACAAGGCCGCACCGCCGCGGCCATCGCCGTCGATGCGGGTCAGCACGATGCCGGAGAGATCGAGCCGCTCGTTGAAGGCGCGCGCCAGATTGACGGCGTCCTGGCCGGTCAGCGCGTCGGCGACCAGAAGGATCTCATGCGGGTTGACGGCGCGGCGCACGTCCGCGGCCTCCGCCATCAGCGCCGCGTCGAGGGTAAGCCGGCCGGCGGTGTCGAGCAGCACCACGTCATAGCCGCCGAGCCGCCCGGCCTGTACGGCGCGGTTGGCGATCTGCACCGGCGTCTGCCCCGCCACCACCGGCAGCGTATCGACGTTGACCTGGCGGCCGAGCACCGCGAGCTGCTCCATCGCCGCCGGCCGCCTTGTGTCGAGCGACGCCATCAGGACCTTGCGCTTTTGCGTCTCGTTAAGCCGCTTGGCGATTTTCGCGGTGGTGGTGGTTTTGCCGGAGCCCTGCAGGCCGACCATCATGATCGGCACCGGCGCCGGGGCGTTGAGATCGATCGGCTGCGCGTCCGCGCCGAGCGTCTCGATCAGCTGGTCGTGCACGATCTTGACGACCATTTGGCCGGGCGTCACCGACTTGATCACCTCGACGCCGACCGCGCGTTGCTTGACCTGGTCGGCAAAGCTGCGCGCCACGTCAAGCGCCACGTCGGCTTCGAGCAGCGCGCGCCGCACTTCGCGCAACGCCGCGTCGACGTCGGCCTCCGCGAGCGCGCCGCGGCGCGTCAGGCGGTCGAGAATGCCGGAAAGCCGCTCGGACAGACTGTCGAACATGTTTCGCTTTCTCACTCGTCATTGCCGGGCTTGACCCGGCAATCCATGCAGCGGCCCCGCGCCATGGATGCCCGGGTCACGCCAGGGCATGACGACAATGGCGCCCGAGGGCGCATCGCGCTGTCGGGCGGTTGCCTCCGGCCTCCCGGGGCCGGTCGGCGTTAAAAATGACTCCAGTCTCTTGCGAGAGCGGCCGGAAAATAGGCGCCAGTCCCGCTGGCGTCAACCTCGGCTCGGGCACCGAGAAATGGTTCCGGCTCAGCGGGATTACTTGACCAGGACCAGCACGTTGACGACGAGGTTTTTCTCGTCCGCCGTGGCCGGATCGGTGACGTATTGCTCGATCAAAATGTTTCGCGACTCCAGCCGCTTGTCGTCCATATAGTTGTTGATTGCCTCGTAGGTGTCGTCGAGCGCATCGTACGAGCCGCGGTGGACGAATTCGAGCGCGCGGCCGTCCGGCGACTGGCCGCTCTGCACCTCGCCCTGCGGCGGGTCCTTGGGCGGCGCGGCGACCGGGATCGCCGCCTGATAGTCAAAACCTTTGTCGTCGGTTGCGGTAAAGATCGTCATCGGCAGGCCGTCGGTCTTCAGGCCCGCCTTGGCCATATAGGCTTCGACCTTCTTTAAGGCGCCGCTGATGGTGGTGAAGGCCTGGTCCCAGGTGCCCGAGCCTTTGACGAAGACGATTGGCTTTGCCGCGAGTGTCACCTCCTCGCCGAACGGATCGCTGGGCTTGGTGGCGAGCCCCTCGGGCGCGATCGGCGTCGCGGCAGCCGGCGCGGGCTGCGCAACCTCCGGCTTGACGGCCGCGGGGGGTTGCGCGGTCTGTGCCGAGGCTGGCTCCGCGGCGGCGATCACGAGGGACACCGCCATGCCGAGGGCGGCGGCGACAGCAGTCCCGGCTTTTGTGCAGCGCGCCGAACGGACGACCATTTGGCTCTCCTTGGATCACGGTATAGACGCGGACGACGCCCTGATGCGCCGCCCGAACCGCCGTCCGCATCGGGCGCCATGCTACTGGCGCTGCCGACCGAAGTCCTCATATAAGTCGCTACGCAATCGGGCATTATCATGAGTGCGCTCGGCGATCGCGATTTCGTCAAGATGAACGGCCTCGGCAACGAGATCGTCATCGTCGACCTGCGCGCCGCGCCGGCGCCGATCACAGCGGCCGAGGCGCGCGAAGCGGCGCGGCAGGAGCCCTATGATCAGCTCATGGCGCTTTATCCGGCACGCGGCGCCGACGCAGCGATCCGCATCTACAACAGCGACGGCTCGGAAGCCGGCGCCTGCGGCAACGGCATGCGCTGCGTCACTGCGCTCGTCAGCGCCGCGACCGGCAAGGCCAAGCTCACGTTTGCAACGGCTGGCGGCATCGTGGCGTGCTGGCGCGCCGGCGACGCACTGTTCACGGTCGACATGGGCCGGCCGCGACTGCGCTGGGACGAGATTCCGCTCGCCGAAGAATTCGCCGACACGCGGCGGATCGAGCTTGAAATCGGGCCGCGCGGCGCGCCGATCCTGCATTCGCCATCGGTCGTCAGCATGGGCAACCCGCATGCGATTTTCTGGGTCGACGATCCGCTTGCTTACGATCTGGAGAAGATCGGTCCGCTGCTCGAGAACCATCCGCTATTTCCCGAGCGCGCCAACATCACGCTGGCGGCAACGCCGTCGCGCGAGCGCCTGATCATCCGCACCTGGGAGCGCGGCGCCGGGCTGACCAAGGCGTGCGGCTCGGCCGCCTGCGCGGCGGCCGTTGCGGCGGCGCGGCTGAAGCGGACCGAGCGCAAGGTGACGGTGAGCCTGCCGGGCGGCGACCTCGCCATCGAGTGGCGCGCCGACGACGATCACGTGCTGATGACCGGCCCGGCCGAATTCGAGCATAACGGCCGGTTCGATCTGGCCGCGCTCGCCGGCGCGGAGCCGCCGCGATGAGTGTCAAGGTCGTCACGTTCGGTTGCCGGCTCAATGCCGCCGAATCCGAGGTGATTCGCCGCCACGCCGCGAGCGCCGGGCTGGACGACGCCGTCGTGGTCAATACCTGCGCGGTCACCGCCGAGGCGGTACGTCAGGCGCGCCAGACCATCCGGGCGCTGCATCGCGAGCATCCGCAGCGGCGCATCGTCGTGACCGGCTGCGGTGCGCAGACCGAGCCGCAAACCTTTGCTGCCATGGCGGAAGCCGACCTGGTGCTCGGCAATGCCGAAAAGCTTGACCCGGCGGGCTGGGCCGAGGCGCGCGCCGCGCTAGGGCAGTTGCATCATCCGAAGACGGTCGTCGGCGACATCGTGGCGGTCAAGCACACCACGCCGCACGTCATTGAGGCTTTCGCCGGCCGCAGCCGCGCCTTCGTGCAGGTGCAGAACGGCTGCAATCACCGCTGCACGTTCTGTATCATTCCGTTCGGCCGCGGCAATTCGCGCTCGGTGCCGATCGAAGCCGTGGTGGCGGACGTGCGGCGGCTGGTCGCCAACGGGCATCGCGAGATCGT
>JASHSE010000530.1 GCA_030036975.1 Xanthobacteraceae bacterium
GCCGACGAGGTGGCGAGCATGACCGGCCGCACCGCGGACGGCCGGATCGAGACCGTCCGCATCGTGCCCGAGGGTTCGGCGGTCGCGAACTACGGCTTCGACGTGACGCCTGCCCGCCTGGTGACCGGCTTGATCACCGAGCGCGGCGTGATCGCGGCCGCGCGCGCCGCGCTCGCCGGGGCTTTTCCCGACCGCGCCGGCAAGGCAGAATAAGGCCCTCGTTCAAGTCGCCTGTTCGGCCGGAGCGTGTCGCGTGCGTAAACTCGAGCATCGCCCGTTAGCCAACCTGCCGCTGCCCGGAATCCTCGCCATGAGCGTCCGCTCGCTGACGACAGCGCTGCCGGTCGACGGCCGGCAATCGCCGACCGCGCTCGCCGTTGCGCGCGGCGTGGCGCGCTACCTGCATGCGCTTGGCTATGGCGTGGTCAGTGAATTGCCATTGCCGTCCGGCCGCCGCGCCGACCTGGTGGCGCTCGGCGGCGATGGCGAGATCATCATCGTCGAAATCAAATCGTCGGTCACGGATTTTCGCGCCGATCAGAAATGGACGGACTATCGGCGCCATTGCGACCGGCTGTACTTCGCCACGGTGCTTGACGTCCCACGGGCGATTTTCCCGGCCGATGCCGGGCTGATCGTCGCTGACGCGTTCGGCGCTTCGATCATCGCCGACGCGCCCGAGCATCGTCTCGCCGCGGCGACGCGCAAAACCGTCATGCTGCGCTTTGCCCATGCCGCGGCGTTGCGGCTGCAAGCGCTGGCGGACCCGCAGGGGCCCTACGCGGTGGAGACGTGAAGCGCCGGATAGCGCTCAGCCTTGAGCCGCTCGAGCGAGTTGCGCAGCACGCCCAAGTTCACCGGCTTCGGGATCGAGTCCCAGACTTTGAACTTGAGCGATTCGGCGACCCGTCGGCTGTCGCCGCATGTGGCGTCGTCGCAGCCGCTGATGATGATGATCGTGGCCTTGCAGCCGATCACCCAGAGATGCCGCAACAACTCGACGCCGGCGTGCTCGCCGAGCGAAAGATCGAGCGTGATGCAGTCGAAGGCGTTGTCCTGCACCAGCTGCGCCGCCTCGTCGTAGGTCGCGGCGCCCGCCGGCACATAGCCGGCTTTGGCGGCGATCCGGCAGATGATCATGCGATGCAGATTGTCGTCGTCGATGACCAGAAGACGTGGCGCACCAGCTCGCGGCACGACGGTTGCGGCAGGCAAACCGTCCTGGTCCGCCGCGCTCATGTCCGCCTGTTGAAACATCCCGATCCCCACCCGCAACGTACAATCGCGGCTCGACCGGCATAATAGGCGAGGTGCGCGAAATTTGGCTTAATGGGTTCGGTGCAATTCGAGCTTCCGCAAAGCGGCGCGAATGCGGTTAGTCAGCGGTAAACGCTGGCGCAGCCCCGTCGAGCGGGAGCGCGAAACGCGGCGAAGCAGCAGGAATTATTTGGGCGCGCGCTTGGCCAGGATGCGCTGCAGCGTGCGCCGGTGCATGTTCAGCCGCCGCGCGGTTTCCGAGACGTTGCGGCCGCACAATTCGTAAATGCGCTGAATGTGTTCCCAGCGCACCCGGTCGGCCGACATCGGATTTTCCGGCGGCTCGATCTTTCTGTTGTCCATCGCCAGCAGCGCCGCGGCGACATCGTCGGCATCGACCGGCTTGGCCAGATAATCGACGGCGCCGAGCTTCACCGCGTTCACTGCAGTGGCGATATTGCCGTAGCCGGTGAGAATGATGGCGCGTGCCTCCGGGCGGCGCTTCTTCATGGCCGAGATTACGTCGAGGCCGTTGCCGTCGGCGAGCCTCATGTCGACGACCGCGAAGGCCGGTGCCGCCCTTTCCACCTGCAACAGCCCATCGGCCACCGATTCGGCCGTGGTGACGGAAAAGCCTCGGCCCTCCATGGCTCGCGCCAGGCGCTGCAGGAACGATTTGTCGTCTTCGACGATCAGGAGTGAACGTTCGTTGGGAAGCGTTCCGGACACTGCATTGGTCATGGCAATCTACTCCGCCGACACGTGATGCCGGCCCCACGCGATGCGCGACGCCGCCCCGGAATCTCTTTTGCAGTATCGCTGCAATCACGGGCGGCTGCAATCAACTTACGCCGCGTTCGGCACGCGCGTCAGTCAACAATGAGCCGACAATCGAGCCAATCTTTGACTCACAATTAAGCGGCCGGCAGCGCGGGCTCAAGAGGGGGCGAGGGCAACGGCCGCTCGAAAACGGCGCGGTTCCAGGTGATTTTAATGGTAGCGCCGTGCAGCGGCGGCGCCTGGTTGATCAGCGACAGCCTAGCCCCCGATCGCTCCAACAGCGTCTTGGCGATGAAAAAGCCAAGCCCGAGCCCGAATACCGTCTCGCCGTCGCCCTCGGCGCTGCGCGGCTCGGGCCGCCGGTGGGTCACGTAGGGCGCGCCGAGGCGGACCAGCACTTCGGGCGCAAAACCCGGACCGTCGTCGCTGATGGTGATGGAGACCTCGTCATCGCCCCACTGGGCGAAGATTTCGACCCGGCTGCGGGCAAAATCGACGGCGTTCTCGATGATGTTGCCAAGTCCGTAACGGATCGCCGGATTGCGGGCCCCGACCGGTTCTCCGGCCCGGTTCGGCGGCAGCGTCACGCCGACCGAAACGCCGAAATTGCGGTGCGGCGCGGCGGCCTCCTCAATCAGCCCCGACAGCGGCAAGCGATCGAACGGCTCGCCGGTCGGCAGCTCGGTGAGCTTTGCCATGATTTCGCGGCAGCGCTGCGCCGCCTCGCGCAACAGCTTCACATCCTCCACGTGGGGCGATTTCGGATCGAGCATGCGCTCGATTTCCCGAACCACAAGCGTGATGGTGGCGAGCGGCGTGCCGAGCTCATGGGCGGCGGCGGCGGCAAGGCCGTCGAGCTGGGAGAGATGCTGCTCGCGCGCCAGCACGAGTTCGGTGGCGGCCAGCGCATCGGACAGCTGGCGCGCCTCCTCGGCGACCTGCCACGTGTACACGCCGATATAGCCGATGGCGAGCAGGATCGAGAACCAGACCCCGACCATGTAGATTTCCGGCAGTTCCAGGCCGTGCGGCGTCTCCCACGGCAGGTCGTAATGAAAGAAGACCAGCACCGTCGCGCACAGCATGGCGAAGGTGCCGATCAGGAGCGTCATCCGCGGCGGCAGCGCCGTGGCCGAGATCAGGACCGGCCCGAGCAGCAGGAACGAAAACGGGTTCTCCAGGCCGCCGGTGAGGTAAAGCAGCGCCGCCAGTTCGGCGATATCGAAACTGAGCAGCCAGGCGGCGCGGTCCGGTTCGAGCCATTGCGTCTTGGGAAAGCCGATACGTAAAGCAACATTGAGGAGCGCCGCGACTGCGATCACCGCGATGCACGACCAGATCGGCACCACCACGTATTCGAGGCCGAAATGCACCACGAGCAGCGCCGCCAGCTGGCCGAATACGGCGAGCCAGCGCAGGCGCACCAGCGTGTCGAGGCGCACGTTGCGCTGCCGATCGTAGCTTCGCGGCAGCCCGAACATGCATTTAATGTAGCGGCTGGCCGCGCCCAATCCAAACCCGCAAACGTGCCGCTGGCGCCGGCCCTTGCGATGAGCGAAACTGCACCGCAACCGCCTCTTTGGGAGCACCGCAATGGCTTACGATCTCGATCAGTTCATCGCCGATTGCCGTTCGATCCTGTCGCGCGATCCCGGTCCGAACGGCCGCGAACAGGTCCGCACCAGGCTTGAAACCCTGCTGCGCAATCCGGACTTCATCCGCGAGCACTGCGGCGAGGACACCCCGCGCGGGCTGCACGTGCTGTACGAGGATCCGCAGCTCGGCTTCCAGATCCTCGCCCACATCAACGAGAAAGCGCGCGTGTCGCCGCCGCACGATCACGGCGCCTCGTGGGCCATCTACGGCCAAGCGACCCATCACACCGACATGACCGAATGGGAGCGCGAGGATAACGGCGGCGACCCGAAGCACGCGAAGCTCAAGCCGGTCACGAAATACCGCCTCACGCCCGGCCATGCCGGCATCTATCAGGACGGCAAGATCCATTCGATCGATTATCCGGACTACGCCCGGTTCATTCGCGTCACCGGCACCAATCTGGACCGCATCGACCGCGTGCGCTTCGACCTGAAAACCGGCGAGGTGCACCAGATGACGGCGCAGCAGGCGACGTGAGCGCACCGGTCAGTGACGCAGCCGCCGAACGCGCGCGGCCGCAAGCCCATACATCGTCGGCAACGCCGCCAAAAGTGGACGCCCGCCGGCTCCATGCCATGCTGGCCGACGGCCGCGAGCTCGCGCTCGTGGACGTGCGCGAGGAGCTTATCTTTTCGCAGCATCATCTGCTGCTGGCGCGCTCGGTGCCGCTGAGCCGTTTCGAGATGAAGTTTGCCGCGCTGGTGCCGCGGCGCACAACGCGCGTGGTGCTGTGCGATGATGGCGACGGCCTTGCCGAGCGCGCCGCCGCGATCCTCCTCCGCAACGGCTATGCGGACGTCGCCGTCCTCGATGGCGGAGTGGCCGCTTGGCGGGACGTAGGCTTCGAGCTGTTTTCCGGGGTCAACGTGCCGAGCAAGGCGTTCGGTGAGTTCGTCGAGCATAGCTGTCGCACGCCCAGCATCGCCGCCGAAGAACTCGAAGAATTGCTGCGCACCGGCGCCGACGTCGTGGTGCTCGACAGTCGCCCGCTCGACGAGTACGTGCGCGTCTCGATCCCGACCGCGGTCAACGTACCGGGCGCCGAACTGGTGCTGCGGGCGCGCCAGATCGCGCCGTCGCCGCGCACCATTGTGGTGGTCAATTGCGCCGGCCGCACCCGCAGCATCATCGGCGCCCAGTCGCTGATCAATGCCGGGCTGCCCAACCGCGTGCTGGCGCTGCGCAACGGCACGATGGGCTGGAGCTTGGCCGGCTTTGCCTGCGACAGCGGCCAAAACCGGCGCGCACCCGGGGTTTCGGCGGACAATTGGCAATGGGCGCGGCAGACGGCCAAACGCGTCGCTGAGAGTTGCGGCGTCAAAGCGATCGACCGTGCTGCGCTCGAGCGGCTGCGCGCCGATAAAGATCGAACGCTGTATGTGTTCGATGTTCGCGACCCGGCCGAATACCAAACCGGCCACGTCGCCGGCGCAGTCTCGGCTCCCGGCGGACAATTGGTGCAGGCGACCGATCA
>JASHSE010000531.1 GCA_030036975.1 Xanthobacteraceae bacterium
GACGAGGCGAACAGCACGTCGCCATCTGGTCCATGGCGCGTGATGACATCGGTCATGGTGTGCGCCAATAGCTGATAGCGGTGTTCCTGCGCTTCCATTAGCGAAGAACCGGAGCGCGCCAAGTCCTCGGCGGCAAGGGCCAGCGCGCCGGCGTAAAGTACAGCAGAGCCGATGCCGAACGCGGCGAGCGCGCCGCCTTCGCCGTCGCGCGCCGACGCCAGATGAAACGCGCCGAGCAGAACCAACACGGCGACGGCACCCAGCGCCGCAATCGATGCCATCGCAATGGCACGTCGCGAAGCCGACAGCACTGCCTCGACCGGTGCAACGACCAGCCAGACGGCTGCACAGGAGCCGGTACCGCCGGCCGACGCCGCAGCAATTAACGCGAAGCCGGTGAGCGCCAGCGCGGAGAACACATGCGCGCTTTCGCAGTCCCCCGTGCGCGACAAAAAGCATGCCGAGAAGATCGGCACCGCCGGCCAGCCCAGCACGACGAATTCCGCACTGCTCGGTGTTCCGCGCGCGATCAGATAGAACGGCACGGCGGCGAGCGCGACGACACCGCCGATCAGCCGCGGCGCGATGAAGGCGCGGTGCCGCGCCGCCGTCAGCGTATCGTGCTGCGCCGACGGATGAACCAGGGTCTCGACATAATCCCGGATTGGCGCGAAGGCACCCACGTTCCCCACGCACGTCCGTTGTTGCAGACGCGCTCCCCCTTGTTGTGCGCGGGATCGTGTCAGACGCCGCTTAAACGAACCCTAAGGAGGCGCGCGGCGGACCGCGCCGCATTGCGCAGAACGGTCGCGGTCCGACTTGGCGCCATGGAATCATGCGACATGGTGAACGGGCTGTTGCCGGCCCCGAACGAACAGCGTTGCGCCGCATGCCGCGCTCGATTGATGCAACGTCGAACGTTGAGCGCGACGGCCGAGGCCGACCGCGGCAGCTGCGGCCGTTCGTCGAAATTTTAGGTAAATAATTTTTTTCGCGCGTCGTTCGGATTGCGCGAAAATTTGCGGCGTATTCTGTTCGATTATGGACAAAAACGATCCGACCCTGCGAACGTGGCTTTCAGCGCCGGCTGTTACTGTACGAACCGCTGCGGTGATGCGGGCCGCTGGGGATTTGGGACTGATGTTCTTCCTGCTGCGATTGGCGTTCTGGCTCGGAATCGTGCTGGTGCTGCTGCCGACTGGCAGCGCGCAGCACGGTGCCACCGATGGCGAGGTTCACGCCGCCGATGCAATCTCGGCCGCCTCGGCCACTGTCCACGATCTGCGCGGTTTCTGCGCGCGGGAGCCCAATGCGTGCTCGGTCGGCTCGGAGATCGCCACCAACATGGGATACCGGGCCCAGGCCGGCGCCAAGATGCTTTACGAATTCTTGAGCGAGGTTTTGGCGCCGCGCGAGACCGGATCGCTGGGCGGTGAGGCGGGAACGGCGGCGGGCAACGCCGCGCCGCTCCGGGACTCGCAAAATACTCTTACCCCCGCGGATCTGGCGCCGGCATGGCACGGCCCGGTGGTCCACAAGGACCCTCGTCGCCCGATTTAGTCGGTCCGGTTCGGGCGGCGGAACATCGACCTCGGTGATGCGAGGCTCTATATAAGGGGCGGACGTGGGACGCCCCGACGATGGCAGACATTGCAGAAATCATCGACAATTTTGCGCTCCTTGACGACTGGGACGACCGCTACCGCTACCTGATCGAGCTCGGCAGGCAGCTGCCGCCGCTCGCATCCGCGGCATACAACGACGCCAACAAAGTGCAGGGTTGCGCCAGCCAAGTTTGGCTCGACACCGACGTGCGGCCCAACGGCGCCGGCGGTCCGGTCCTGACGTTTGCCGGCGACAGCGACGCCCACATCGTGCGCGGGTTGATCGCAATTCTGTTCGCCATGTTTTCCGGCAAGCACGCCAAGGACATTCTGGCCACCGATGCGTTGGCGCTGTTCGACGGGATGGGCCTGCGCCAGCATCTGACGCCGCAACGCTCGAACGGTTTTCGCTCGATGGTCGAGCGCATCCGCACCGAGGCACAGGCCGCGCTCGCCGCTGCGGCCGTGTAAGCGCGGTTTATTTGCGCCTGCGGCGCTGCTGGCCCAGTCCCATTTGTTTGGCGAGCTGCGAACGGGCCGCCGCGTAATTGGGCGCCACCATCGGATAGTCCGGCGGCAGGCCCCATTTATCGCGGTACTGCTCCGGCGTCATATCGTATTGCGTGCGCAGATGCCGCCGTAGCGATTTGAACTTTTTGCCGTCTTCCAGGCAGACGATGTAATCGGAAGCAATCGAGCGCCTGACCGGCACCGCGGGCTTTTGCACCTCGGCAGGCGCCACAGCGGACGCACCGACGACGCGCCTGAGCGCGCTGTAGACCTGACCGATCAAATTAGCAATTTCGCCGCTCGGCACCGAATTGTGGCCGATATAGGCGGCAACTATTTGCGCCGTGAGTTCTATCAGTGACTGCTCGCTTGAACTGTCGGCCATGGGTGGGGTCTACCGTGTCACCTGCACCGCCCCGGCGCGGCAGCTCCAGTGGACCGCACCTTAGACGTCTATCTGTCGTGAATCTATATTCGAGATCATCAATAGAGGCAATAATACAACGCCATTCGCTAAAGAGAATGACCATCGAATCCTTTCGCAATACTGAGCGGCCGGCCACCCGCAAAACAAAGTCGCCATCGTGCGAACGCAACGCATCCGCCGCACGGTCGTGTTCGCTAGCTGGGCATCGCAAGGCGCAAAGCGGAATACGTCAGCCGTTCTGCTCGATATGGCTGCGCAGTTCGGTGATCGAGCGGAAACGGAGCGTGCCGCCGGGCAGCTGTGCCTCGATCGAGCCGTCGGAATAAAGCGTGTAGGCCATGCCCTCGACCACGCCAGACTTGAGGATAGATAGTCCCGCCGATGTTTGGGTCGGCGCGGCCGGCGGCGTCGCGCTGGGCGCGGGCTCGGCCGCCTGCGCGACGGGCGCCTCTGCAACCGGAGCCGGCTGCGCCGGCGCAGGCTGAGCCTCCGTCCTCGACCGCGGCGCCTTCGGCCACAGCGTATCGAAGATCGAACTCTTCGGCTGCGGCCGTTGCGGAGGTCCGCTGGCTACGCGCGGTCCCGTCGTGGCATGCGCCGAGCCATTGAACTTGCCGAGGCCGGCATGCGCAACGCTATCGTCGTCGTCGGGGCGCGGCGGTGCATTGGGCAGGAGCGAAACGTCGCCCGCTTCAACCACGGGTGCGCTTTCGATCCGGTCAGCGCTCCGCGATTTGTCCAACGACGCCGGAACCGCAGCCAGCTCGACCGTTGCAGGCGACGCAATTGTCTCGGCCATTTTCGGTTGTGTCGGAAATGGGATGCGGGGCTCGCCTGCGCGCTCTGTCGAACCTTCGGCAGGTATCTCGTTCGGGCGAGCCGCGCGCGGCATCGGTTTGGTCATCAGCGCCCGTTCGACGCGCAATAACGCACGCACCACAAACGCAAGGCCGAGAAGAATGCAACCGCCGATGATCGCAATGATGCCGGGCGTAACGTTGCTCACGTCGAATGCGTGGTCCTGCAAGGAAACGCCCGACGCGACAAGCGCCAATCCCGCCGCCGTAATCACGGCACCCAATACCAACAAAAACGCGTACATACGCCGTCCCCGTACCGACCGGCCGCCGCCGGGCAGAACTTTTTGTCACTATTTTGACCGCGCTCTGGGACTGGCGCAAGCTTAATATTCCCAAACAGCAGGGGAGGGTCGGGCGGCCGACACAAGGCTTAGCGGCATGGGGCTGGAATTGGATCAAAGCGTAACGGTCTAAGCCATTGGCAAATCGTGATAATCTTCGCCAACGCAGCGCTCCCTCGATGTTTGATTGACGTGCGTGCCATGAGCGACGCCCTTTGCGCGACCGCATCGCCATTGCTCAAGCCCCGGCATTCGGCCTATCTAGCGTTCGGAACAATCGTCTCGACTGTGCGGTTTTACCGCCACATCCCGCCCGTTTCGGCATCACATTGAGGAGTAGACCAATGGCATTCACCTTGCCCGACCTGCCCTATCCGTACGACGCGCTGACGCCGCACATGTCACGGGAAACGCTCGAATTCCACCACGACAAACACCACCAGGCCTATGTGACGACGGGCAATAATCTGACCAAGGGCACCGAGTGGGAGAACAAACCCGTCGAGGAGGTCCTCAAGGGCACCTATGGCAAAAACCAGGGCCTCTTCAACAATGCCGGTCAGCACTATAACCACATCCACTTCTGGAAATGGATGAAGAAGGGTGGCGGCGGCGACAAGCTTCCCGGCAAGCTGGAGAAGCAGCTGACCTCAGACATCGGCCCCCTTGCCAAGGTCAAGGAGGACTTCGTCCAGGCAGGCGTCACCCAATTCGGTTCAGGCTGGTGCTGGCTCGCGGTTAAGGACGGCAAGATCGTCGTCATAAAGACGCCGAATGGCGAGAACCCGCTCGTCCACGGTGCCAAGCCGATCCTCGGCTGCGACGTTTGGGAGCACTCCTACTACATCGATTATCGCAATCGGCGGCCGGACTATCTCAAGGCCTTCGTCGATCATTTAGTCAATTGGGATCACGTGGCCGAGATGTACGAAGCGGCTATGAAATAGCCCCACCGCAAGGTCTCTTCTGCGGCACTTCGGCCTTCTGCCGAGTGTTCTCGCCGACGCTTGAGCGCTCTTACGCTCAAGCCGCATTTGCGTGCGCGAACTCCCAATAAAGCTCGCGCGCACGGCGATAAAACGGTCCCGGCTGCAGCGAGCGCTCGTCAATGCGGATCACAGGCGAGACCTTGCTGTAATTGCCGGTGGAAAAAATCTCGTCGGCGGCGGCAAAGTCCTCATAGCGCAACGTGGTCTCGACCACGGTGGCGCCGGACTGGCGCAGGAGCGCGATGACGCGCGCCCGGGTGATGCCGGCGAGAAACGTGCCGTTGGCAACCGGCGTGAACACGACGCCGTCCTTGGCCATGAAGATGTTGGCGCTGGCGAGTTCGGCGACATTGCCGAGCGCGTCGCGGGTGAGGCAATTGTCGAAGCCGCGCGAGCGCGCCTCGATCATGGCGCGTGCATTGTTCGGATAGAGGCAGCCGGCCTTGGCTTCTACTGGCGCGCTGTCGCGCGTCGGCCGGCGGTACGGCGACAGCGTGATGGCCGTGCCGGTCGGCTTCGGCAATGGCGCAACGTAGAGCGTCAGGCACCAGCGCGTGGTCTCCGGATCCGGCCGCACCGCGCCGCCCGCCGCATCCTCCGCCCAGTACATCGGCCGGATGTAAAGCTCGGCGTCGCGATCGAAACGCTTGCGGCCGTCGCGAACCAGCGCCAGCCAGGTTTCGACCGGAACGAATGGCTTGAGACACATCGCCTTGGCGGATTCGTTGACGCGGGCGCAGTGCAGATCGAGATCGGGCGTGACGCCTTCGAACCCGCGCGCCCCGTCGAACACCGAGGTGCATAGCCACGCCGCGTGGGTGCGCACCCCCATGATCGGCACGTTGCCGTCGTGCCACTCGTCTTCGAAGAATGTTACGGTCTTCGACCAGGTGACGGGCTTGGCCATGGCCTTGTCCTTCCGCGGCTTCGCTTCTGTGTCGCACATCACCCGTCACCAAAATCTAGCGCGCGGAGCATCGCAAATGATTAACGTTAAGGCTCAAGCCTACGTGTTCGACGCCTACGGCACGTTGTTCGACGTCCACGCCGCGCTTGCGCGGCATCGCGCCGAGGCCGGCCCCGACGCCGAACGGTTTTCCGAAATCTGGCGCACCAAGCAGCTCGAATATAGCTGGACGCTGACGCTTGCCGGCGCCTATCTCGATTTCTGGACCCTCACCGAGCGCGCGCTCGATTACGCTTTCGCCCGCGTTCCCTCGGTGAGCCGGGCGCTGCGACCAAAACTGCTCGACGCCTATTTCCAGCTCGATGCATTCCCCGACGCGTCCGCGACTCTGGTTGCGCTCAAAACGCGCGGGCTACGGCTCGCCATCCTGTCCAACGGGTCGCCGCAAATGCTCGCTGCCGCGGCGGAAGCATCGGACCTCGCCGCATCGCTCGACGCGGTGCTCTCGGTCGATGCGGTGCGCGTCTATAAGCCTCGGCCGGAAGTCTATGCTCTCGTCACCGATCGACTCGGGATTCGCGCGCCGGAGGTCGTTTTCGTCTCGTCCAATCGCTGGGACGTGATGGGCGCCGCGTCATTCGGCTTTAACGCCGTGTGGGTCAACCGCGGTCGGATGCCCGATGAATACCCCCATGCGCAGCCAAGCCGAGTGATCGCCGCCCTCGCAGAACTGCCCGCGCTCGGCCTCTGAGCGGAGTGCAAAACACCCGAGCCTGGCGTCAATCCATTAGGCGGCGTTGTCCTGCCCGTTTGCGGCCTCGCCGGTTTTCAGGGCGGTCACAACCTGCTGCTTGGTCAGCCGCGTGCCGTCGTCGCCCTCGATCAGCAGCGTGACCCGGCCGCTGTCATTGACGTGGCGCGCCCAATTCATCGCTTCATCGAGCAGACCGAACTCCTTGTAAAGATGCCGATCCTTCTCCAGCGGCGAGATGGCTTCCGAGCCGCGCGGCCCCGAATAAACGCGATAGCTCATGTGCTGACCTCCTGGTGCAGAACAGGTGCTGGGCAACGCGCAACCCGGCACCCGCGTTCCCGCTGCACGGGGCCGGCTATCCTACCGCAGAGCCGAAATAGCCGCGATTTCGATTATTCCTTTACTGCCTCTGCGGCTCGAAAGCCTGATCGCTGTATGGCAGGAGCGACGGCCGCTGAATTACGATGAAGGCGTGATCGAGCGTATGATGGCAATTGTTACAGCCGGCGCTCAGGCTATCGAACGCCGTCATGAACGCCGCGCGATTCTTGTCCTCGATCGCCTTCTGCAGCGCCTTGATAGGAGCACCGACCATTTGCTCCACGGTGTCGCCGCCGAGCAATTTGTTGACGTCGTCGAAACCGTCGTTGAGCTCGTCCACTTCGTAATCGGCGAGCGGCCAATTGCCGGCCCGGCCCGCGAACCACAGCTTGATATGGCGCAATTGCTGGAGGATCATGATTTCAGTCAGGCCGGGCACGTTCGCTGCATCACCCGCCGGCGGCGCCGCGTTCTGCGCGCTCGCCGTGACGCCGAGAAGCATCGCTGCCGCCAGGGCTGCAAAAAATAGCCATTTCATGAATTTCTCCGTGCAGAACTTCAGCTCAACGGAACCAGCGTCCCGGTGCAGGCTTTCGGATGTGCGGTCTGGCAGGCTTCATACAGCGCAGGACAGGCTTTTGCCGCGGCCAGCGCGGCATCGATCGTATTGTCCCTGTCGCCTGCCGCGCGCGCCGACCCGTCATAAGTGAGCACGGCGTTATCGCGGTCGATATTGCGGTCGGTCATCAGAAAACTCTCGGCGGCATTGTAAAACGTGGTCGCCATGCTGATCGCTTCTTGCAGCTTCTTGGTGAAGACCGCGTTGGCGTGCGGATCGGGATGGACCACGCGGGCGTGCACGGCGGCGTCCGTATAGAGCGCGTTGAGCTTGAAGTAGACGCCACCGCACTCTGCCAGCACCAGCCAGTATGGCTTGCCGGCGAACGAACTGGGCGAGGCCACCACGGTGTCGCGCCTATCGATCGGGACCGGCGGCGGCGGTCGCTCGACCTCGCCGCGCGTGCGCCTGTGGTAACGGTGCGGGTGACGTTGCGCGTCGGCTTGCGTCGTCGCGACCGACACTGCTGCGACAAGGGCCAAGGCGATGAGCGCGGCTTTCGTCAAAATTCCGGGCATGGCGCGATTATAGGCCGGCCGCCGCGCGGCGCTCAAAGTTCTGCAGCTGTTTAGAACTTTTCTACCCACGGCCGCAGCTCGATCTCCCACGCCCAGGCGCTACGGTCCTGCCGCAGCAGGTCGAGATAAGCCTGCGCGATCGCGTCCGGATCGAGCGTGCTGGCGGGGCGGTCGGGCGGATCGGGGCGCCGCACGCTACGGATGCCGCCGTCGATGACGACATGGGCGACGTGAATGCCTTGCGGCGACAATTCGCGCGCCATGCTCTGCGCCAGGCCGCGCAACGCGAACTTGCCCATGGCGAACGGCGCCGACTGCGCGTAGCCCTTGACGCTTGCCGAGGCGCCGGTGAACAGGATCGCGCCGCGCCCGCGCGGCACCATGCGCTTGGCCGCCTGCTGCGCCACCAGGAATCCGCCATAGGCGCTGACCGCCATGGATTTCGCCACCTCGGGCGGGTCGAGGTCGACGAAAGGCCCGCGGGTGCGATAGCTCGCGTTGTAGACGACCACCTCGAGAGCGCCGAGCGCGCTCTCGACGTCGGCAAACAGCTTCGCCACTTGACCCTGGTCGGTGGCGTCGCAGGCAAAGGCCTTGCCGCGCACGTCCGCAGCCAGCGTGTTCAGTTCGCCGGCCCGGCGGGCGGCAAGTGCGATTGCCATCCCGGCTTTGTTGAAGGTGCGCGCCAAGGACGCGGAGAGTCCTGGCCCCACGCCGACGATGAGCGCGGTCCGATACATAGGGTCGTTCATGGGGTCTCCTGTTCTCTGGCGATGAAAATTGCCGTCATCAATCCGCTAAACCTAGTCTTGATGGACGACGCTTACCATGACAAGCGTGACCTTGAGGGCGGACTGCGAAATCGCCATCTGGGAGCCGAGGGTCGCAATGGACATACAACGTTTGCTCATTGAGCTTGGCGTCTTGCTGCTGATCGTCGGCATTGCCTGGCCGGTCTTGACGCGGACCGGCATCGGCCGGCTTCCTGGCGACATCATGTTTCAGCGCGGCGGCGTTACGTTTTATTTTCCGTTGGTCACCTGCATCATCATCAGCGTCGTGCTGAGCGCGCTGTTTTGGCTATTCAACCGCTAACCGCGCGCGCCCGCACGGCTGATCTGTTCAATCGATCACCGCAACCGCATTGATTTCGACCAGACAGCGCGGATCGGTGGCAAGCCGCACCACCTGCACGGTCGTCGTGGCCGGCTTGGCATCGCGAAAATATTCGGCCCAGATGCGGTTGAGCGCGTCCTGATCGGACAGGTCGGTAACGAAGCGGTCGGCGGTGACGACGTCGGCAAAGCTTGCTCCCACCGCCTGCAGTCCGCGCTTGAGGTTTTCCAACGCCGCGCGCGCCTGCCCTGCCATATCGCGCGGCATGGCGTCGAATTCCTCCGGCCGATGCGGATGATGGTGATACACCGGCGCCGCGGTGACGCCAGCGAGATAGACGGTGGTGCCGCCCTTCACCTTGATCGCCGGCGCATACGGCATCCACAGATCGGGTGCGTCGGGCCAGTGGATGTGTTCGACGGTTTTGGGCATGACAGCCTCCGGGTTTCTTGTAACGCATAACGTTCTGCGTTACAATCGCCCGCATGATCGTCAGCTTTCGCGATAACCAGACGGCGGCGATCTGGTCGGGCCGGCGCAGCGCGCACCTGCCGGGGAACATTCAGGCAGCCGCCCTGCGAAGGCTCCGTCTGCTCAACAACGCCAAGCGCCTAGAAGATCTTCGCGTCCCTCCGGGAAATCGACTTGAGACCTTGGCAGGAGACCAAAAGGGACAACATTCCATCCGCA
>JASHSE010000532.1 GCA_030036975.1 Xanthobacteraceae bacterium
GGCTTGGCGCCGGCCGCTTTGGCGTGCGCCCTAGCGAGCCCTTCTCCGCGAGGCAAAGCGGGGTGGTTGTTTGGCAGCGCAGCGAGCCTGCTTGGCGCCTTGGGAGTATTCGGCGTTCAAGATGGCGCCGGCTTCCTGATCGCCTGGGAGATCATGAGCTTCGGCGGCGCCGTGATGCTGCTGAGCGAGAAGTTATCGCCAGACGTCGGCGAGCCTGTCTTGTTCATGCTGGGTCTTCTGGAGGTCGGAGCGCTTGCCCTTGTCGTGGTCGTCTTGTTACTCGCATACCCGACGCACTCATTCGCCTTCGAAGCTTTCCGTAACGCGGCGTCCGGTGTTCCTTTCTGGATTGCAATTCTTGTTGGTGTACTCCTTGTTATTGGATTTGGTGCAAAGCTGGGTCTGCTGCCGTTCTACGAATGGTTTCCCGGAGCCTACTGTGCCGGCAGCGGTGCCTCAGGCGCCATACTGTCAGGCGTCATAATCAATGCAGCCTTCTTTGCACTAAGCCGAGGATTGCTCGATTGGTCGCCGGGCCCGACTGCAATCGGAGCCGCGGGTCTGGGCATCTTCGTGATCGTTATTGCGGTTCTCAGCGCTATTTTGTCGGCGCTATACGCCTTCCAAGAGGAGGATTGGCGAGCGCTTTTGAGCTTTTCTTCGGCCGAGAACGCATCCATTGCCGTCGCGATGCTCGGCGCGGCACTGATCTTTCGCGCCGATGGTCGCCAGGAACTCGCGAGCTTGGCCTGGGCGGTCTCGCTCTTGCATCTTGCGGGTCACGCGCTGGCCAAGGGCGGGCTGTTTCTGGCCGCCGATGGTGTTTATCGGTCAACTGGCAAATACGCCATCTTTCACACCGACCTCCTCCGCCGCGGCTCCTGGATATTCGGAGCGGGCGCACTATTCGCTGCGATGAGCCTTGCCGCCATGCCTCCGCAAGCCGGCTTCGTCAGTGAGTGGTATGTCTTCCAGACAGTGTTTCAGGGCTTTCGGCTCGATTCTCTAGCCGGGCGTTTGGTCATGGCGCTGGCTGGCGCCGGTCTCGCCCTCACTGTCGCTATCGCATTCGCCACCTTCGTGAAAGTGTTTGGCGTCGGCCTGCTCGGCCGCTCGTCGCGCCCGGGAACTTCGCCATCCGTCGGCGCCGTCGTTGCGGTGGGATTGCTGGGCGTTACCGTACTCGCGTTGGCTGTCGGCATGCCGGTCTGGCTGGACGCGCTCCGCGTCGCCATCACTTCAGAATTTGGAACGCAAGCGGCGCGCGATATGCATGATGGATTTGTGCTGGTACCGCTGACTGCCAAATTTGCATTTATCTCGCCAACGCTGCTCGTGATCGTCATGCCATCGCTGGCACTCATTCCGATCATTTTCGTGCTGGTGAGCCAGCGATTCCCGGTCCGTCGCGTACCGGTCTGGTATGGCGGGTTTGACCACGACCCCGAGCGCGCCTCTACGACGGCACTTACTTTCTCCAATGCGCTGCGAACGTTTTACAGCTTCATTTACCGCCCAACGGAAGAAGTACAGAGGGAGGCAAACGGCGCCGTCCATTATTTTGTTCAGCGCTTGGTATTCACACATGAAGTGGCACCGATCTTCGGACCGTATCTGTTTGCGCCGGCGATCCGGTTAGTATTCCTTTTGGCGACGAAGCTTCGATCTCTGCAGTCCGGCCACCTCAATTTTTATCTTGCCTTGATTGGTGGGCTCTTCGTCATCGTTCTGGCTCTGGTCTTGCTCTGATTGCTAAGAAGTGACCTTAATTCGACCTTACCGGCAACGAAAGTCGACCCTGTTCGCAATCGGCAGGCAGGAGCCGTTCTTCGAGAAGATGCTGGAGCCCGGTGAGATTATTCTGCTGCGCGACGAAGACCTGGTCCACGGCGCGCGCAACATTCGTGCCTGCAGTTCGGAGGGCGGCTATCGCGATATTTGGGTGATATCGATCAACCCCTGGCCAGAACGGCGCTACGGCGACGAGTTCGAGGCGTTTGCCACAGCTCCGATCCAGGAGGGCCGCGGCGTAGCGCTTGATCGTTGCCGACCAGACGCGGTGCAGCGTCCAAAATTCCCATTTAATTTCCCAATTATCGGGGATTTGGCCGCAGAGACAGGTTCGATAGCGAGTGCATCCGCCACCACATGGTCTCGACTGGCAACGGACAGCACCGCAGACGGCCGGCTGCCACGGCAACCTGCCTCGGCCTAAACGCGCAATTGCGGTTAGCGATATGGATAACCTCGGTAATAATCCGGGAAATAATAATGGCGCGCACGTTCCGGAGCATAATTATAGATCGGTGCGCCCCTCTGCATCGCTTGAGCGCCAGAACTTCGGCGTTCCGCTTGCCATGTCCCTGCGCAGGCGCCGCTTGAACCTTGTCCTCGCCAAACGCCGGTGCCGCTGGTCGTGCCGAGATGGCCGGAGCCGCTGGCCCATGAACCGCCGGACTGTACGGTAACCCTTACAGTACCAGCCGGTGTCACTCGTCCTGACACCGAGGCCGGGCTCTGGCCGGCATTGGTCACGATGCCGTGACTGATGGCGATAGGATAGCGAAGCGTCGATGCGCAAGCTCCGCCGCTCGTTTGAATGACCACGCTCCATTCACCGTCGAAACGGAAACTGCTTTGCGCAAGCGTTGGACTGGCGATGCCAATAGAGGCGAAAGCCAGCGCACAGGCTGCAAGGCAGATGCGGAGTGGACGCCTATCTGTCGATCTCTGAGCGGCTGCTCGAACGAACGCGAACTGGCGGTTGCTAGACATGGCTGATATCCCTCATCATTCCGGGTGCCTGGATTGGTGATACCTTAATTGTGAATGGCGACTGTAATCCGCCGAGAACGGGCACGAACTTGGCGTCGGGCAAGCTGACGTTGCTCCGCGCGCTCACCGCGTCGAGGTCTGCCTCAAGTCCGTAAACTACATTGCCGCCTCTGCCAGTTATGACCAACTTGTCCGCCGCCGAGAAACCCGCTGTAACCGAGGTTGATCGCTGCCGGGATGACGCCAGCTGCAAGGGCGCCGCCGAGACCGCTGCCGAAGGTCTATCAGTGCCGGTATTGGCGATCGTGTTGTCGGTTGAGCCCACCCAACCGGCGTTGAGGCCGACATACCAACCGGCCCAACTGGCTACAGGCGCCGGTGGCGGCGCCTTGAGCGCCATGTCGGCGGCAAAAGCCGGAGGCCCGACTAGCGCGACGATTGCAGCGATGGCAATTGACGACTTCTTCAAGGCTCCCTCCTCGAATCTCAGCCAAATTCCTCAGGTCATTATCGCGGGTGTTTATCGAAGGGTTGCTGCCATCCTGCCGTGGTGAATGGAGAACTTCCGCTCTGTCGCTAATAAAGAGAAATCCTGGCGGGCAACCGAATCCGTCCGAGAGCGTGGCCTGAGGTGGCATTGACGATAAGCAGGCTTTCGGTGGCCCCGCTGTCGCCCGAATCGAATAGCTTCAGGCTGCAATGCTCCCCGATAGCATTGCCTTCCCTGTCGAACCTGCGTTGCGTGCTCACAATCCGGTATTGCGCCGAGTCCTGAGTGTCCGATCCGGAGCTTAGCAGCACATTGAATTTCGTTCCGTCTTGTGCGGCCACAGTTCCGGCAATGGATGACCCGGGTAGTGTGGAGCTGCCCGCAGCAACACCGCCCGTAAAGGCGACGTATGGCGCCGTATCGGCGCCGGTTTGCGTGCCGCTGCTGAGATTGATTTGGAGAGTGGTTGGATTGATTGCGATTCTTCTGTCTTTGAAGAAATCGGTGACGCCCTGCCTGATGTACGTTTGCAGTTTGGTCGTGACGCTTTGCTCATGCCCTTGGATGCAGAGGTAGTCTTGAGCGACCGGCGCCGCCGGCGACGAGCCGCAGAGGAGCAGCGTGAAGAGCAAAGCTGTCGCGCGCAACGCTGCCCTCCTCTCCGGGCCATACCCCGATAAACACCGTTCGCAGGGGCGTCTCAACCTTTCAACCGAAGTTCTCGGGACAAAGTTCCCGCCTCAAGGGCGAATGCCGGCCTGGCGGCGGCTGGCCGCCTGCAGTCCGGGCGGATGCCTGGCTCATCGATCACAAATCGCCGGACCCGCGCTCTTCGAAAATCTCAGCATCTGGCGGACCTGAAACAATTTGAGCACCCGTCCCTGACGAAAGGCCGCGCCGATAAATCGTCAAATCTTGCGCCGAAGCCGCACCACGACGTCAACACGGGCGATTTCATAACCTTTCGGAATGACTGGCATGCTCTCCAGCCAAAGGGCCGCACCAGGAATGTCCGACAGCGCAAATTCATCTTCGACCAGGAAGTGATGGTGCTCGGTAATATTTGTGTCGAAATAGGCTTTCGGACCGTCCATCACTATTTGTCGAAGCAGGCCGGCCCCGCTGAACTGATGCAATGTATTGTATACCGTCGCGAGTGATACTCGCACGTTTGCCTGAGCTTCCTCTTGAATGCCGAAAGCGGCCGGTGGCGGCACTCGTCATATGTTCATTTTTCGGCCCGTCCAACTCGGCGGCGCAATCTTCTACAAATTTGCAATTTTTCGCCTCTTTTAACTTATTTCGGCCGACCCACAGACCAAACTTCTACAACGCTCGGCGAAATGCTCTCGGAGGCACGCCAACGATGCGCTTGAATGCTGCGGAAAACTGACTCGAGCTGGTAAAACCGCAATCCAAAGCAATCTGCGTTAGCGTGAGATTCCGGTCTCCCATCATTTTCTTGGCTTGATTCGTGCGATGAACGAGCAAGTACCGGTGCGGCGGGACCCCTGTCGACTGTTTAAAGGCGCGGCAAAAAGAAGTCGGATGAAGATTGATCGCTTCCGCTATTTGCGACAGCAGCGGCGCCTTGTTGGAATCGCTCTCTAAAAGCTGGAGCGCCTGCTTCAGGCGCCAATGCGCGAGACCTCCTTTGGCGTATTTTGGCCTGACCAGAGGCACCGCCAGATTAGATGCACAGCGAATAAGTCGGTTCAACAACAGAACCAGCAAACTATCGACGTATGATGCACTATTCGGACCAGGGCTTTCGATCTCCTGTTGGATAGCGACCAGTGCCTGACATATGATCGGATCATCGAGGCCTATTTGTTGATTGAAATTGATATCTGGTAACCCGCGGCCGAGGGTCGTTGGCGGGATCGTAAGAAGCAGCATACGACACTGAGCCTGCGATTTCCTCTTGCGCAAGAACAGGTATTCTTTGGCGGGATTAAAGATAATCGCATTGGGCGCAACGACAGACAGCCTTCCCGCCTCGTCATTGCTGCTCCATTCGCACCCTCTCGAAATTCCATCAGGGAACATCAGAATCATGTGGGATGGAAGCGAGAATTCCATCTCGGCCATGTCAAGCTTGCCGAGCGCATATAGCTGTCCCTGGACGTCGTTTCTGGCAAAGGTCAAGGTTGGGCCGACCGCCGGACGGATTCTGAAAATGGTGTCGAGCGCCCTCGACGCGCCATCGGGCGTTTTGCAAATGCTATCAAGCGCAGCTCCATCGGCGATCCTTGCAGCGCTGTCGAAGGCCAACGACATGACCGGTGCCCAGATACTGTATGGATAGGCAATAGGGGTTTAGACGCGAAGGTCTCCTGCTCGTATACATGATGCGGCAAGCGCGCGAGACGATCTATTGTACGATAGTGTGGCCGATACCTTTGGATTGGTCGTTGCGATCATCAGCAACAGGGGCCCGTGTCCGCGCCGGCGCTCGACCATCCCTCGGGCGGCGTGAAGCTCGGTACTCAAGCTTGTGACAGCTGGCGATCAAGTTTGTGATAAGGTTGTGAAATGTCATCGAACTACCGCAAAATGTCGTCGAGCTTACCGCGCTTCTATTAGTCGACCGTACCGTTTTTTCCGTGGACCAAGCACCACATTATTGCGATGACCATTTTGGCGTCGATCATGGAGCTCTCCGCCGTTGCCAAGCTCCTCGGTGCCGCGCTCCGCCCAGTTCACGCCGCGCCTAGTCGTCAACAGCGTTGCCCCGGCGGTCGCGTCAGCCGTCGATGGATTCGGCGTGACGCGCCTGTTCTCATATCAAGTTGCCGAGCACGTGCGCGAGGGACGGTTGAAGATTCTGCTCACCGACCACGAATACCCGCCGTTCCCGGTGCACTTGGTCGCACCGAACGGACGGCTGGCGGTGCCCAAGGTCCGCCTTTGTCGCTTTTGCCGTGCCCCGTCTTCGCGGTCACTTTGCACGCCTGATAGAGGGCGCAAGCGATCAACAATCTCGCCTTGGCTCGCAGCGAAGCAGAGAATCCGCCAAGTGGCGGGCATTTGCCGCGCCGGCGGAAGCAACGTCGAATGCTCTTGGAACCGGAACAGCGCGCTCGGACTTACGCCGTGGGGCAACAGGTCCAGCTTCCCCTTGTCGGAAATGCGACCCAGTCCTTGAAACCGGTGGCCGGTTCCATCCCTTTTTGGTAACGATGAGCGGGCATTCGGCTTGATTGTTTCGCAGGAGGGAAGCAGCTTGCTTTCAAGCGTCAGCTTCTTCAGAATGGACATGTTTATGGAGAATGGCAATAATGCATCTTTATGCATTCAGCACGCGGAACTCAGTCCGCCATTGCTTTGTGCGGAAGACAACCTCCGATCACCGACCGTTCGCTTTTTGCACTTAATTAAATTTTGATTTCTTTACACGAGTCGACTCCGGCCACCACGCAACCGGCGTGCGGCGCAATGAAGACGGGCGACAGTTCAATGCGTCGGTTAGCTAACCAAGCGTAAGCTATGAACCACGAGCACTCGCAGCACGCAAGTTTGCAATTGATCGGTCCATGCCGGATATTCGCACTGACAAACCAGCAATCACCTCAACATTCAGCTCGACCAAAAAGACGCCGCAGAATTCCAGGAATTGTCGCCAAGTCGCTCTTCCAGTTCGTCTGTAACCCCCAGCACAGGGGAAATGCGCATGAGTTCCGCGAGTACAGTTGAGTACGTTTCGAGATCATTTACGCCACCGGCCACGCCAATCGTGTTCGTTGTTGATGACGATGTGTCAGTGCGTGAATCGCTCGAATTACTGATCCGCAGTGCCGGCTGGCAGCCGGAGATATTCGAAACCGCTGAGGAATTCCTGTCTCGCCCACGCGTTCTTTCCCCGAGCTGTCTGGTTCTCGATATCACTCTGCCGGATCTTAACGGCCTTGATCTGCAACGGCGCATCGCTGCCGATCGAATCGACATGCCGATCATCTTCATCTCCGGCCATGGCGATGTCCCGATGACGGTCCAAGCTATGAAGGCGGGAGCGATCGATTTCTTGGCGAAACCTTTCAGTGACGTTGCGCTGTTGAGCGCGATCAAAAGCGCCGTTGAGCGCAGCGAGGCGGCGCTCCGCGTTCAGCTCGAGCTGCAGTCATTGCGGGAACGTTACGAAACCTTGAGTCGCCGCGAACGAGAGGTCATGGCACTGGTCGTTCGCGGCTTATTGAACAAACAGGTCGGTTTCAAGCTCGGCATCAGCGAGATAACGGTCAAGGCGCACCGCGGACAAGTGATGCGAAAAATGAAGGCCGCCTGCCTCGTCGACCTGGCTAATATTGCGAGGAGACTCGACTTTGCGCCCTAGCCGACGAGGCCAGCGTGCACCGCGGATACATCGACCCGCTTTGCTCCATGGGGGAAAAAAGGTTCCCCAGATGCCGGGGGGTGGAGGCGAACGGCAGAGGCGGATAGAGCGCGCGAACCGCGCGGTGACTATGGGACGGCTGTCAGCTTCGATTGCGCACGAAGTCAACCAGCCGTTATCGGGTATCATCACCAATGCGAGCACATGTTTGCGGCTGCTGGCCGCCGATCCTCCCGACATTGCGGGCGCGGCGGAGACGGCGCGGCGCATGATCCGCGACGCCGAGCGGGCCTCCGACATAATCAGGCGACTGCGCGCGCTCTTTTCGAAGGCAAGGATCGCGAGCGAATTGGTGGACCTGAACGAGGTTTCGCGCGAGGCGATTTCGCTGTCGCTGCGGGAGCTTCAGAGCGGCCGAGTGATTGTGCGGTTGGAGTTTGCGGATGACCTGCCGTCCGTCGAGGGCGATCACCTCCAGCTCCAGGAGGTGCTGCTGAACCTGATCCGAAACGCAGCAGACGCGATGAGCTCGGTTGAGGATGGTCCGAGGCGGTTGGCGATCAGAACTGTTAAAGCCGAACCGGACAGCGTGCTCGTCGCCGTGCAGGATTCTGGTCCGGGCCCGGACCCGGCAAATCTTGAGCGCCTTTTTGACGCGTTCTTCACCACGAAGCCCGGCGGTTTGGGAATGGGCTTGGCAGTGTGCCGGACTATCATCGAAGCGCATGGGGGAAAGCTGTGGGCGACCATGGCGGTACCCCACGGCGCCATCTTTCAGTTCAGTTTACCTGTCAAAGCGGGGCAGCCTCGTCGCTCGAGCCCTCGTTCGACGAATCGTCGCGAAAAATGAACGCCACTTCTCGCCGCTCCGTGCGGTAGCGCCATGTCCCAGGGGGCGCTTTTTGTTTTTCCACTCTCCGCATTGCCTTGACCCCTCTCGACATCGCGACATCGCTGACATCATTGCGCGGCTCATCAGCGGCCCATCCCGTTACGGCATCCGCGTTCGTCACCAGTCGTCTCGCGGTCTCAGGCAAAGCAGGCCCACCGGCAGACCCTGGAAAGACGTTCCTTCTTGGCGACCCGCGATGGCAGCCAAGTGATTGGCGCCGCGCCTTGAAAGGGGACGGCCGGCCCTGAGCAGCAGCGGCCGGCCGTTGGCCCGGTCTGGGGGGGAGGAACGGGACTGACCGAGCAAATGCGTGGTTACGCCCAACAAGGCGCGAGCGCTTTCGAGCTCTTGCTCCATTTGTCGATTTTTTCGCGCGAACTCTGTCCGCGATTGGCCTGCCGCTCGCCTTTCGCCTACGGCCATACGTGGCGCACAGACGACTGCGAATGCAGCCTGACACTCGCTTCGAATATGCCCGCCCGAGCAGGCTGGCCTCCTGTCACTTCGACGACGATCAGAAACCTGCGCCTGTCGGAAATATCCGCGAACGCACCCGCCGGTATTGCAAACAGAAACACCGGCAGCGTGCTTGCGGTCTGCGCCAATGCAACAATCAAAGAGTCGGGATTGAGGGTCGGTCATCAGCGAAACCCAACGCAGTGCCGAGCGTCGGTTGCGCGAGCGACGGTCGATGAAATGCAATGCCCACCGCCGCCCCAACCTCCTTCCACTCAATCCACCGCATCTCAGCCTGAGCGCCGGTCCAAGCACTCACGCAGCAGCGGAATCGATCGGTCTCTCTTGATTCGCCCGACCGGCGCACCGATCTAGACGGATGCATCGACCTGTTTGCAGCCTCGGCTTGTTTTGCGCAATTTCAGACACTTAGGCCGGTCAACAGAGTGCAGCGCCATGGCAGAAACCGCGACCGTTAATTCCATTGCCGCCGGCGACAGCCGCCAAGTTCACAGCGGCGCGCGGCGGATCAAGGCCATTCTCTTAAGCGACCGCATCGATACCGCGGGCCTCGAACATGAAGGCGTGATCTCGACTGCTCCGTTGACTTACCGTGTTGGTGCAGATGGCTTGGTGACGCTATTCCGCTATGGCGTCGCGGTGATCATGTGCATGTCGCCCCAGGAAGAGGCCGAGATATTGCGGTCTCTGCAGCCTCGTCTGGTAAGACCTGTCGCAGTCGTCGAAGAGGAAACATTGCTCATCGCGATTGCACCGGACAAGGAGGATCAGATCCTGCCGGGAGGTCCTATGGTCTTGCGGAACGCAACGCCGGATCGGCTGATCGTCATTGCCGACGCGCTGTCGAAGAGTGTCGTGCTCGCCCGCGACGAGCGCGAGGTCGCCTCGGTGTTCGAGCTGGTCGAACCCTTGGCCCGCGACCTTGCTGAGAGAGGCCGGGTGACGGCGACACGGCGCACCATCTTGCAGCACATCGGCAATGCGCTGCTGGTTCGGCAGCGGGTCTCCGGCCGCGTCGCGGTAGCGGAAAAGCCGGACGTCGTCTGGGATC
>JASHSE010000533.1 GCA_030036975.1 Xanthobacteraceae bacterium
GTAGCGGAAAAGCCTGACGTCGTCTGGGATCGTCAGGACCTGGAACGGCTCTATGCGCGATTGCAGGACGAGTATGAGCTCAAGGAGCGTGCCGAAACGCTGTCCCGCAAGCTGTCGGTCATTGCCGAAACCGCCGAGATGCTGACCGACATCATCGATACGCGCCGTTCGCTGCGATTGGAAATCGCCATCGTCATTCTGATCGCCATCGAGCTCGGCGTTCTGGGCTATCAGGGTCTGCACTGAGATGTGATCCGGCGCTTCACCGCGACCGGCTAACCACCAAGGCTGTGGCGTCGGCTCTTGGTCTACTCCTGGCAGTGAACGTCGGGACCGGGCCGGCACCGCAAACGGCCGCTTTCCGGCGTGACCTTCACTGCAATTCCTGCTCTCATGACGCGAGCTTGAACTGCTTCGGGCATCTTGGAATGATCAAAATCAATCGGGCCACCAGCGGCGAGCGTCCAGCCCTTTGCATTTCGCCTGCCTGCGCACGGGGAGACGCGCTATGAAAACGAGTGAGCGAACCTTCCTTAAAGGTGCGCTCGCCTCCGCTAGCGGGCTCAGCCATCCGACGCTGCCGCTGCTGCGCGGCGTGTTGCCGTTCGACCGTAGCAGACTGGTACCGGACGTCGTCGCTGGAATCACGCTTGCGGCGCTTGGCATACCGGAGGTGATGGGCTACACCAAGATCGCCGGAACGCCGTTGGTGACGGGGCTGTACACCTTGCTGCTGCCGATCGTTGCGTTCGCCGTGCTCGGAGGCTCCCGGCATTTGGTCGTGGCTGCGGATTCGGCGACCGCGGCGATACTCGCTTCAATGTTGGTCTCAGTGGCCGCGCTCGGCTCGCCCGGCTATGTCGGCCTGACAAGCCTTGTCGCATTGGCCGTTGCGGGACTGTTGCTGCTCGCACGCGTATTCAAGTTCGGGTTTCTCGCCGATTTCCTGTCGCGAAGCGCTTTGATCGGTTTTTTGACCGGGGTCGGCGTGCAGGTCGCCGGCGGCGAACTCGCAGGTCTTCTCGGTCTGCCCAATGAAGGCCACAGCGCGCTCGCGCAAATCGCTTCGGCGCTGGCGCGGCTGGGCTCCGCCCATGTCGCGACGCTGGCCATTTCGGTCGCTGTTCTGGCGGTGATTGCGGTGGCTGGCCGCGTCGCGCCGCGCATCCCGGGCGCCCTGATCGCCGTCATCGGTGCGATTGCCTTGAGCGCGGCGTTCGATTTCGCCGCAAAAGGGATCGCCACGATCGGCAACGTTCCGAGCGGCCTGCCGTCGTTGTCGCTGCCACCTCTGCACCTCAATGGTATTCAGCATGTCTTGGCCTGCGCTGCCTCATGTTTCCTCGTCATCGTCGCCCAGAGCGCGGCTACCGCACGCGCCTATGCGCTGCGCTATGAGGAACAGCTCACCGAGAACATCGACCTGGTCGGTCTCGCCGCAGCAAACGCCGCCGCCGCGATCACCGGCACGTTCGTGGTCAATGGCAGCCCGACCAAAACCGAGATGGTCGACGAAGCGGGCGGCCGCAGCCAACTGGCCCATCTTACGACTGCAGCCGTTGTGCTTCTCGTACTCCTGTTTCTCACCCGACCGCTCGGCTTTCTTCCCAATGCGGTGCTCTCCGCCATCGTGTTCATGATCGGCGTGCAGCTGATCGACACAAAGGGCATGCGCGAGTTGTTCAGGCTGCAGCGCGATGAATTTTGGATTGCCCTGCTTGTCGCTGCGGCGGTCGTTATTCTCTCGGTGATGTACGGCATCGCTGTTGCCGTCATCCTGTCGCTGATCGATCACGTACGACACGGTTACCGGCCGCGGACCCGCGTCCTTGTCAGGGACGATACCGGACGCCTGGAATCCGTCCCGGCGCTGCCGAACCGCGTCGCCGCCCCAGGCCTGCTCGTCTACCGTTTCGAGGCGGACCTCTTTTATGCGAACGCCAATATGTTCATGGAGCAGATACTTCACCTCGTCTCGGCCGCGGAGGAGCCTATCCGCGCAGTTATCCTCGATGCCTCGGGAATCGACAACATCGACTACACGGCGGCCAAGATGCTGCTGGAAGTAAGAAAAGAGCTGACCAAGCGCCACGTCGCTTTCTCGACGGTCGCGACCTTCGATGGCGTGCTCCACGATCTCCGGCGCTACGGGCTCGCCGACGACTACGCCTATCCGACCGTGGAGGCCGCACTGACTGCGCTCCGCGGAACCGGCTAAGCGGCGCGCTCGGTTGCGGCCTCGGCGCTCGGCGGCAAAACGCCCGCCGGCGACCCGTTGCCGGCAGCGTGTAAGGATATTCCGCTGCGCCGACCTGGCTCAAGCCGCACGGCTTTGCGGCGCGGCGGCCGAAGACTCAAGATGAGCAAGATAGTGGGGCAAGCTACGAAACGCGAAATGGAAATTGTCACCCAAGGACGCAACCCGGTAGCCATATCGCTCCCAGGCAAGCACCAAGGCCTGCCGCGAAAACAACGAAACATGCCCATTGCGAGGCCCAACGTACCACCAGTGAAGGCGCTGCTGATTGAAATCCGCAGGCTGCAGGAGCGTCGAGAAAAAAACCAAGCCCGGATCCGCCGTCAGTTCGACAATGGAGCGGATACCGGCAAGCGGGTCGGGCAAATGTTCGAATGTCTCGAAGCTTGTCACGAGATCGAACTTGCCGTCAGGTCGCCCGGCGTGCTGCGGCACCATCGGATCATAGGTCACTGCTGCGGCAAAACCGGCTTCGCGCAGCACAGCGCAGAGCGTATCGTTGCCGCCGCCGAAGTCCAAGACGCGCGTTTCGCGGCGCAGCGGTCCCCATAAACGCACCACCGCGCCGGCATTCCCGCGAGCTCTGAAATCCGAATAATCCGGATCAACGAGCTTGTATTCCTCGTTGTAGATGTGCGTCTTGAACTGTTCGACGGTCCAAGCGTCGAAAGCGTCGGTGAACAGAAAGCTGCAGTTGTCGCAGCGGCGGTAATAGATCGGCACGCCGGACAGACGGAATTGAACGCCGCGGATGCCGACGCAGGTTTGGTGGAAATCGACGACGCCGAAGAGCGGCGCCGGACTGCCGCAAATCTTGCAGGGACAAGGGTTGGCCGAGACTGGTCTTAAGCCGTCGAGCATGGGCGGAGGCACGATCGTCAAATCACCACGACAACTGTATCCGCGGGGCCTTACGACTTGGTTAATTGGTCGTTACCACTCCTCGCTCGGCCTTGAGCGGCACACCGCGGGCCTGCATACGCCAAGGCGCGCGGCACGGAGCGCTGCACTGTTCGGCTGTCCACCTCTTCGCCTGGGACGCCGGCAAGGCGGGACAGTAAGCCCCGAGTGCTGGGGGACCTGACGCACCCGGGGCTCCGCGTCTGCGGTGTTCCATGACCGCAGAATTAGACGGCGCGGCGCTCGGCGGCAGATTCGCTCAGCCACACCGCGCATTCACCACACTTGAACACGCACAGGTCGGGAAGCCCGCCCGGTCGCGGCTCAGTACGATTGAGCGACATCGGCCTGCCGCAGTGCGGACAGAGCGGCTGCACCGCGGCGAACTCGCTGGTCGGCCGCGTCAAGGGCATCGCGAGCATGGCACACCTCGTCTGGTTTTGTCAAACGGTCGATTGAAATTCAAACGGATGTTTGAGACGCGGTTGCGTTCCAAGCAAGGAATTTTTGTGATTTCGCGGACGCCGTCTGCTGCGCCTTGGGCCGCCGTTCCTGGCGGTGCGCCTCGGTCGGGAAGGGTCGGCGCGAGATTTGCGCGCCTGCTTGGCTCTTATCGCGAGGCAGCCGTCGCGATCTGGCCGATCGATGTTTGCCAGCCGTTTCGGTACTTCATCATCTGCACGTGCGCGAGAATGCGGGTGCGGGTGATGGTCCAGCGGTCCGGAAAAATAGCGATGACCCGATGACGGAAATTCTGGTGCAACCGGCTTGCTTCCGCGTCATCGCACAGTGCGTCGGCCAATAGCGCAAAAGCAAGCTGTGCGGCACCGCTCTCGTCGCGGCCCCAGCTGAATGGCCTGGGCTCTTCCCCGCTTGAGCCAGGGCGCGGCCCGAGTATACGGGTCAAGCCACCCTCGCGAACCATGACCTCGCC
>JASHSE010000534.1 GCA_030036975.1 Xanthobacteraceae bacterium
GGTGCTGACCGCCAAGGCCAATCCGCGGCTCAAGCACATCGAATTCGTGCAGCTCGAGCCCGAGCGCGGGCTCGTGATCCTGGTCGGCGAAGACGGCCAGGTGGAGAACCGGGTGCTCAGGATTCCGCTCGGCTTGCCAAGCTCGGCACTGATCGAAGCCGCCAATTTCGTCAACGCGCGCATTCGCGGCCGTAGCCTCGACGAGGTCAAGGCCGAAATCGAGGCGAAGCTCAAGGAAGGCGAAGCCGAACTCGATCAATTGACCCAAAAGATCGTGGCTGCGGGCCTGGCGAGCTGGTCCGGCGGCGCGACTGAGGAACGCAAGCTCATCGTGCGCGGGCAGGCGCATCTGCTCGACGATCTCAAGGTGCTCGCCGATCTCGAGCGCATCCGGCTGTTGTTCGACGATCTCGAGACCCGCCGCGAAGTGATCGATCTGCTCGGCCGCGCCCAGCAGGCGGAGGGGGTACGCGTGTTCATCGGTTCGGAGAATAAATTGTTCTCGCTGTCCGGCTCCTCGACCATCGTGGCGCCCTACCACGACGGATCGGGGCATATTGTCGGCGTGCTCGGCGTGATCGGCCCGACCCGGCTCAACTACGCCCGCATCGTCCCGATGGTGGATTACACCGCCAAGGTGGTCAGCAAGCTGCTCGGGGGCTGATCCGACCCGGACCATCCCCCTCCCGCGCTTGATTTTTGGCCGCCGTGCCCTGATATGCGGGGCAAATTGTGGGGACAATCATGACCAAGAAGACCGCTTACGCCGAGGAGGAAGCGGCCCGTTCCGCCGAAACCGCCGGGCCCGGGCCGGAGCCGGCACCGCCGGCGGTGGATGCCGCTTCAGCGGACGTGCAAGCCGCGCCGGAGCCCGATCAGGCCGCCGTGGCGGCGGATCTGAGAGACAAGCTGTTGCGCACGCTTGCCGAGATGGAGAACTTGCGCAAGCGCACCGCACGCGAGGTCGGCGATGCCGAACTCCGCGGCATTGCGGCCTTTGCCCGTGACATGATCGGCGTCGCCGACAATATGCGGCGCGCGCTCGATGCGGTGACGCCTGAGGTCCGCGCGAGCGCACAGGGCGCCATGAAGGCGCTCATCGAAGGCGTCGAGCTGACCGAGCGCGAGCTGTTGAAGGCTCTGGAAAAGAACCGGGTGCGGCAGTTCAATCCGCTGCGCGAAAAATTCGATCCGAATTTGCACCAGGCGATTTTCGAAGTGCCGGATGCCTCGGTTCCGGCCGGCAGCGTCGTGCAGGTGGTGCAGCCCGGTTACCTGCTGGGCGACCGCGTCTTGCGCCCCGCAATGGTCGGCGTATCAAAGGGTGGGCCGAGGGCGACACCCGCATCGGATGCCAATAACGACAACGCCAGGGCATCGGCGCCGGAATCCTAAAATACCGCCGCAGCGGTTCGGCGTCGCGTCTTTACCTCAGCTCGATACTGGCACGCATGCTGCGCAGCCGCGACAGCTCGCTGTCCCAAATGGCCGCGCGGGCGACGCCGACCATCTGCAGGACGCTGCCGTTGCCGAAGCGGAGCCATTGCACCACCATCAGGTCGACTCCGGTGGCGGCGTCCTTGGCGTGCGCGACGGTCTCGAATCCGTCCTGATGATCGAGCCGGACCGGCTCAGCCATCGTAATCTGGACGTCCTTAATGCCACCGATTGCCGCAAAGGCGGCGCGCGCGAAGTTCGATTGCCCGTCCCTGTCGGTCGGCCCGCCCGGCGCGGCGAGGATCGTGCATCGCGCATCGTAGACATATTCGGGCATATCAGGCGTCGCCACCATGTGCGGATAGTCGGGCCGGTCGATCAGCAACATCGCCCGGCCGGGTATGACGTTGGCCAGACGGAAACCGGCCATATCGCCGACGGTGAACGGCAGCATCGTCAGCAGCTCCGAGTCGGGCACCGTTGTGCGCAACGCCAGGCTATTGAGGGCTGCACGCACCACGGCGTTTGAAAACGCCTTGCTTTGCTCGGGCACCTGCACACTCACCATGGCAGTCAGATTGTGTGCGTCGGCGAGCAGCAGCCATTTGCGATACGGCGTCTTGTCGGGCGCGACCTGCGTGCCGACGATCAGGACGGCATTGCCGATGGCAAGCTGCAGCGATTCACGCTTTTCTACCGTAATACCCTGCTTCTTGAGCGCGTCGGCGGTCAGCGTCTTTTCCACGTCGCCGTAGGCGCCGGCGGGCAGCGCGGTCATCAGGATGGCGGCCTTTTTGTCGGCGTCCACAAATCCGGGGAACGTCTTTGCCGCGACCATGCCGGGCGGCGGGACCAGTCCGATGTGCGAGCCGGTGGGAAACACCGGCGCGGCGGCCATAGCCGGCCAGGCGAGCGGCGCCATGACAAAGAACGTTGCCAGCGTCGTTACGATGGCGATGAAGGGAGCCTTTGTGGTGGTCATGTTGCGTTTTCGATCATGCTGAAGGGCCGACATTCTGAGGTTCCGGACGCGTTACTCGCCGCAGTGTCAAATTGAACCGCCCGCCTTCGGCGAGCAGCGTCGACGTGCCCGGCAGAATGCGGTCAACGCCGTGAAATGCAAGCCGTGCTGTCCCACCCAAAACCATTGCGTCGCCCGAATGCAGGCGGAACGAGCGCGTCGGATCGCCGCGTCTGCGGCCACCGATACGAAACAGGCATGAATCGCCCAGCGAGAGCGAAACGACAGGAGCGTCAAAATCGTGCTCGTCGCGGTCCTGATGCAAGCCCATTTTGGCCGCCGGACCGTAGAAGTTGATCAAGCATGCTTCCGGCAGGTGCGGATAGAAGCCAAGCTCTTGCCATGCTCCCAGCAGTATCGCGGGAATGGGCGGCCACTGCCGCCCGGTCTGCGGGTGCTTCGGCGCATAGCGATAGCCGTCGACATCCGAGACCCAGCCCAGCGGTCCGCAATTGGACATACGCACCGTGAACGGCCGCCCGGATACCGGCATGCGCGGCGTGAACAACGGCGCCGCCGCAAGCGCCTCCCGCAACGCGGCGAGAAGCTCAGCCTGCCGGCTTCGGTCCAAATAGCCGGGATAGAGACGAAGTCCACGCGCTGCATCGCCGGCCGCGGGCGACGTTGCCGCCGGGTTCTGCTGGACGTTGGGCTTCATCGGATCACCACTGCGCGACACCCGTCGCGGCATGTCTGTGCGCTCCATGCACGACGGGATTGTGGCACGAGGCGCCGCGGGCAAGGCCCAGGCTGACGAGCTTTACGCCAAATGGACAGGCGGCGCCGCCGCCTTTTTTGTCAGCTCGAAATTGCCTATCCGGCCATCGCCGGCTTGCCGCCGCCGCTGCGGCCGTGGATCGATGCCACCCATTTCGTGCTCGGGCGGGATTTTCTCAACACCTGGATGGGCGCTCGCGCTCGCTGTTCGATGGTGGGCCTGCGTCGCAGTGCGACGCGCCAGCCGATAATGCCGCGTTGCGCCAAGTGGGCGTAATCAGGCCGCGCGCGTGACTTGCTCCGGCACCAGCCGCACGCTGTCGAGCGCCTCGCGGATGCCGGCCTCGCCGGCCTCGTGATATTCGGCGTCTTCGTTGACGTTCCACACGTCGTAGAGTCGCTCGCCAG
>JASHSE010000535.1 GCA_030036975.1 Xanthobacteraceae bacterium
ATGAAGCGGATGTCGTGCATACCGTCGGCCCTCATCCTGAGGTGCGCGCCAAAGCGCGCCTCGAAGGATGAGGCCAAGGCGCCGAGGCTTTCACCCTTCGAGGCTCGGCGTTGGCGCGCCGAGCACCTCAGGGTGAGGGAACTAACGGGCGAGCGATTGCCGGGTCAAGCCCAACCATTTGGGCGATGACGAATAAACATCACTCCGCCGGCTTGGCGGCCGCGGCGGCTTCGGCGGCGGCGCGCTCGGCGGCCAGGCGTTTTTCCACCATGCGCACCGACCAGATCGAGCCTTCGAACAGCGCGAGCAGCGGCAGCGCCAGCGACATCTGGCTCATGACGTCGGGCGGGGTCAGCACCGCGGCGATGATAAAGGCGCCGACGATGAAATAGCGGCGCTTGGATTTGAGTTGGTCGGAGGTGATGATGCCGACCCGGCCAAGCAGCGTCAGGATCACCGGCAGCTGAAAGGCGATGCCGAAGGCCAGGATCAGTTTCATCATCAGCGACAGGTAGTCCTCGACCTTCGGGAGGAGTTCGATGGTCGCTTCGCCGGGCCCGCCGATCTGCTGCATGCTCAGCGAAAAGCGCGTGATCAGCGGCCAGACCACGAGATAGACGACCATCGAGCCGAGAAAAAAGAAGATCGGCGTCGCGATCAGATACGGCAAGAACGCCTTGCGCTCGTTGCGATAAAGCCCGGGCGCGACGAACATGTAGATCTGCGTGGCGATGACCGGGAACGACAAAAAGATCCCGCCGAACACCGCGAGCTTGAGCTGAACGACGAAATATTCGAGCAGGCCGGTATAGATGAACTTCGAATTGGCCGCGCCGGCGACCCAGATATAAGGCCAAGTCAGCACGTTGTAGATGTGCTTGGCGAGAAAGAAGCAGCCGACAGTGGCAATACCAAAGGCAAGGAGCGCCTTGATGAGCCGCGAGCGCAGCTCGATCAAATGATCCATCAGCGGCGCCTTGGTCGCCTCGATCTCCTTCTCCTCGTCTTCGCGGCTGGCCATGGCCGTCACGCCCGCGCAGCGCTATCCGCAGGCGCTGCGTCGGCGTCCGTGCCGGCATGGGGCGCTTCGGCCGGCGGCGTCGGCGCCGTCGACTGATCGGCAGCCGGCACCGGCGCAACGTCATCGCCATGCGTTGCGGGCACTGTGTCCGCCGACGCTGAAGCCTCCGGCGGCGCAGTCAGCACCGGCTCGGCCGCCGCTTCAGAACCAGCCGGCGTCTGCTCCACCGGCGCACCGAGCGATTGCTGCATTTCGCTGCCGACGCTTTCGACATCCTTGCGCAAGTCTTTGAGCGGATCGAGATCGGCGACGTCGCGCGCCATGTCTTCGACCGACTTCTTCAAATCGGCCATTTCGGCTTCGCGCATCGCCTCCTGAAACTGGTTCTGGAATTCAGCGGCCATGGTGCGCACCTTGCGCGTCCATTGGCCGAGCGTGCGCATCACCGCGGGCAGCTCCTTGGGCCCGATCACGACCAGCGCCACGATGCCGATCAGGAGGAACTCGCTCCAGCTGATGTCGAACATGAGGGAAAGGTCCCCGGCCGCGCTCGCCGCGTATCGCATCCGTCCTCAACCCTCGCCTGGCGAGGAGGGCAAGAAATCGGCCGATCGCCGACCGGCCGTTGCGTTCCGCCGTGCCCGCTCTACCCGGATGCCGAAGGCGAGCGAGCCGCGCCGCTTTACGACATCGAGCGCTCGACCTTGCTGTCGACCTCGGCGCGCTGCGCCGTTTCGTGGTCGATGCTCTTGATCGGCGCATCGGTCTTCGCCGGGGCCGTATCGTCGTCGGCAAGGCCCTTCTTGAACGACTTGATGCCCTTGGCGAAATCGCCCATCAGGTCGGAAACCTTGCCGCGCCCGCCGAACAGCAACAGTCCGACCGCGAGAACGATCAGCCAATGCCAAATGCTTAAACCGCCCATGAACTCCTCCGTCCGCAACCGCGTTTGCGCCCGCGGCAAGGTGTCGATTTAAGCATGAAACTAGGCGTCGCGAGCGGCAAAAACAAGCGCAACCGCAAGGTCGCCACGCCGCAGGGTGAACGGGCGGCGCCGAGCCCGGCGAAGCCGCCTTATTGCTCGGCGCGATCGCTCGGTGGAACCAGACCGAGATCGAGATCGCCGGGTTCGAGCGGATCCTCGTCATCCCGCAGCGCCGGATCGTCCGACGGCACCGGGACTTCAAAACCGGCCGGCAGCGCTGTTTCGAACAGTCCGGCGCCTTTGAGTTCGTCGAGGCCGGGCAGATCGGCGAGTGCGTCAAGGCCGAAATGCGACAGGAACGCTTCCGTGGTTCCATAAGTCACCGGCCGCCCCGGCGCCTTGCGGCGGCCACGCAGCCTGATCCAGCCGGTCTCCAACAGCACGTCGAGCGTGCCCTTGGACGTGGTCACGCCGCGAATGTCTTCGATCTCGGCGCGCGTCACCGGCTGGTGATAGGCGAGGATAGCGAGTGTCTCGATTGCAGCGCGCGACAGTTTCCGCGGCACCATGGCCTCGCGGGTCAATAGCCAGGCGAGATCGCTTGCGGTACGCAGCGTCCACTTGCCGGCGACACGCACCAGATTGACGCCGCGCGAAGCGTATTCGTGCTGCAGCTGCGTCAGCAGGGCGTGTACGTCGACGCCGGCCGGCAGCCGGGCGGCCAAAGTCTTTTCGTCGAGTGGCTCTTCGGCGGCAAACAGCAAGGCTTCGAGGATACGCAGTTCCTCCGCGCGCTCCTCTCGCTCCGTTTCGTCTCTATCGCCGACGATCACCCGCATCTCTGCCACATTGCCCATAAAAGATCCCCTCCTCACCCATTCCCCGCTTCGGGCGCGGCGCCGTTCTCGATCGGCTGCGCGCGCGCCCGCACATAGAGCGGCGCGAACGCCGCATGCTGATGCAGTTCGAGGCGGCCTTCACGCACCAGTTCGAGCGTGGCGGCAAAACTCGACGCCAGCACGGTCGGCCATTGTGACGGCTCGACCAGATATTCCATCAGGTATTGATCGAGCGGGCTCCAATCGAACGATCGGCCGATCAGCCGCTCGACCGCCTCGCGCGCCTCGGCAAGCGACCACACGGTGCGCTTGGGCATGCGCACGATGGTCAGGGCCTGGGTCTGCCGCCGCTGCGCATAGGCCGACAACAGATCGTAAAGCGTCGCCGACCATTGCGGCCGCTTGATTTCGGCGATCGGCTCGGGCTGGCCGCGCTGAAAAACCTCGCGGCCGAGCTGCGGCCGGTTGAGCAATTGCTCGGCGACCTGGCGGATCGCTTCGAGCCGGCGCAGCCGTTGCGCGAGCGCGTTAGCCATCTCCTCGGCGCTCGGCCCTTCCGGCGCCGGCGGGTCGGGCAGCAACAGCCGCGACTTCAGATAAGCGAGCCACGCCGCCATCACCAGATAATCGGCGGCGAGTTCCAGGCGCAGCTTGCGCGCCTCTTCGATGAACGCGAGGTACTGGTCGGCCAGCGCGAGAATGGATATTTTGGCGAGGTCGACTTTCTGCTGCCGCGCCAGCGTGAGCAAAAGGTCGAGCGGGCCTTCAAAGCCCTCGACGTCGACGACCAGCGCCGGCTCGCCGGCGGCGGGCGCCGACAGCTCGGTGTCGAAGCTTACCTCTTGCGCGTTCATGCCCACCCCTGCGCCGGTTGCCAAACGCCACGCAACAACGTGACAAATTCGGCGCGCTTGGCGGCAACGTCCAGAGCTAGGGGCGGCTGCCGCCTTGCCAGCGCCGCATCAGCCCGACGCGCCGCTTCGCCTTGCAGTCGTGGCGCGGCCGCGGCGACGGACTGCATCTCTGCCATATCGCCGTTGCAGTGGAGCACAACATCGCAGCCGGCCGCGCGCACCGCGCGCGTGCGCTCGCCGAGCGAGCCGCTCAGTGCGCCCATGGAAATGTCATCGCTCATCAACAGGCCCTGAAAGCCGATCGCCCGGCGAATCACGTCATGCACTATAGCGGCCGAAGCGGTGGCCGGCGCCACTGGATCGAT
>JASHSE010000536.1 GCA_030036975.1 Xanthobacteraceae bacterium
GGCTCCCCGCGATCGCGTGACAGTTCTACGTCACCACAGCGGAAGCCCGCCCCGTGGGGCAGCTCCGGATTGGACCCGAACCGCGAGTCGCACCGGATTCCCTTTTGGCCGATCAATGCGACCGGTGCACCTGAACTGAGCTGATTCAACGAGCGAGCGCGCAACCTGTCAAGACAATGGCGGCGATTTGGCCGCCGCCTGTCGCATTTCGGCAACGCGGCGGCGCCGTTGCAGGGCAATGCTGAAAGGTTTTCCCGGCGAGATCGAGGAACGGGCTCGACCATGTCCTGTTCGTGCGGCGTCGGCTCGACATGGCGGCGCGGGGCGGCGCGGCGTAGTATGCACTTTTATTGACTTCGTCATACCGATTATGTCACCGTGACGGCAAGCGCCGGACGAAATCCGGATCGCCGGCGCGGTGCAGGGAGCCTGCTTGATCGCCGTCGCGCCGCGTCGGCTGCGCGGATCGTGGCGCGTTGCAGGTGTTGTCAGGGGTGTTCATGTCGTTGCGTGCGCGGCTGCTCGCGTCCACGTCGGTTCTGATGACGTCGGTCTGCACCGGGGCGCTCGCGCAGATGCCGGCAGCGCAACAGCCCGCAGCGCCGGACCCAGCGCCAGCGGCGGCCGCTCCCGCGCCGCCTGCACCGACAGGCGCGGCACCAGCAATGGCGGCTCCTGCCGCACAGGCGCCGCCACAGTCAGGCGCTACGCCGCTCCCGGAAATCACGGTTGTCGGCAACCGCAAGCCAGCACCGCAGCAACGCCGCGTCCGCGCCCCGACCAACACCGCGGCACAAGCGGCCGCGCCAGCGCCGGCCGCGCCTTCGCCCTACGAGACCGGCGCCCCGAATATCGCCGGCGGAGCGGCAGCGGCGCCGACCATGGCAAGCCAGATGACGGTCTCGGGCGAGGACCTCAACGCCCGTCCGATCTCGCGTCCCGGTGAGATCGTCGAGGCCGCCCCTGGCCTGATGGCGATCATGCACGCCGACGGCGGCAAGGCCAATCAGTACTATTTGCGTGGCTGGAATCTCGATCACGGCACCGATCTCGCGGTATTTTGGGACGACATCCCGATCAATCTGCCGACCCATGCGCACGGCCAGGGCTACACCGACCTCAACTGGCTTATTCCGGAGACCGTCGGCGGCATGGACATCCGCAAGGGGCCGTATTGGGCGGACGTCGGTGATTTCGAGAACGCCGGCAACCTCCACATCTCCGTGGTGGACACTGTTCCGCAGAATATCGAGTCGGTCACCATCGGCAGCTTCGGCTATCAGAGATATCTCACGCTCGGCTCGACCAAGGCCGGCAGCGGAAATTTGCTCTACGCCGGCGAGTTCAACACGTACGACGGCCCGTGGACGTCGTCCACGGACCTGACAAAGTTCAGCGGGCTGCTGCGCTACAGTCAGGGCACGGCGACAGACGGATTCACAGTCACAGGGATGGCCTATGCGAACACCTGGAATTCGACCGATCAGAACGCGCTGCGGTACTACACGACCGGCCAAATGGGCCTTTATGGCACATTCGATCCGACCGACGGCGGCGACACCAGCCGCTTCTCGCTGTCGGGGCGGATGGCGCAAACCACCGACGACGGATCGTGGAAAGCCAACGCCTACATCGTCAAATACACGATGGACCTGTGGAACAACTACACCTATGACACCAACGATCCGACCTTCGGCGACCAGTTTCACCAGCACGACGATCGCGTTTACGGCGGCGGCGGCGCCTCGCGCACGTTCAACGGCACGCTGTTTAATTTGCCGACCGAGACCGTGGTCGGCGTGCAATCGCGCTACGACGACATCATTACGGCACTCAACTTCTCGGATCAGCGGCTGCTGTTGGCGCCGTACATTGACGATCACGTCGGCGAGGGCAACAGCGCGATCTATGCCGAGAATACGATGCACTGGACCAACTGGTTGCGGACGGTCGTCGGTTGGCGCGGCGATTATTACGCAGCGTCCGTCGATTCGATGCTGCAGCCGGCGAATTCGGGATATCGCCAAGAGGCGATCGGCAGTCCGAAATTCCGCATGGTGCTGGGGCCGTTCGCCAAGACCGAATTTTTTGTCGGCGCCGGCGAAGGCTATCATAGCAACGACGCGCGCAGCACGTTGGTCACCCAGGTGCCCGGCGACCCGCTGACGCCCGAGGGATCGTCGCCGTTTCTGGTGCGCTCGACCGGCGCCGAGGTCGGGGTGCGCAGCAAAGCCATACCGAACCTCGACAGCTCGATCAGCCTGTTCTACATCCATCAGAACTCCGAGCTGTTTTTCGACGGCGATACCGGCGACACCACGGCGGGACTGCCCAGCCAGCGCACCGGCGTCGAGTTCACCAACGATTACCGTCCGGCCTCGTGGGCGCACATCGACGCCGATCTGGCGCTGTCGCGGGCGCGGTTTCTCGGTTACGACTATACCCAAGCGGCGCTCTACCAGTCGCTTGCCGGTTACCCGCAGGCGCAGATCGGCAACGCGCCGGGCAATTACGTCTATAACGCGCCCTGGATGATCGCCTCGGCCGGCATCACGCTCGGCGAGCAGGCCGGATGGTTCAGCGCGCTGCGCTGGCGCTACATCAGCTCGCGGCCGCTCACCGAGGACGGCGTGTTCCAGTCGCCGCCGCTGAACGAGATCAATGCCGGCGTCGGCTACCGGTTCGACAACGGCTGGCGCATCCAGCTCGACGCGCTCAATTTGCTCAACTCGACGAGTGATTTGGCCACCTACGCCTATGGCACATTGCTGACCTCCGATGCCCTGTTTGCGATGTGCTATCCGACGGCGAAGATCCCGGCGGCGGTCTGCGCCAACGGCGTCATGGATTACATCTACCACCCGGTCGAGCCGCTGGCCTTTCGTTTGACGCTCGCCGGGCCGCTGGAGACGTTCCATACGCTCAACCTTCCGGCGATGGCCGCCGAGATGAAGCGCTCGTTTCCGGC
>JASHSE010000537.1 GCA_030036975.1 Xanthobacteraceae bacterium
GGTTTCGCCGCCGTCCGGCGTGCCGAATACTTCGCCGTAACGCGCGGCGACATAGACCTGCGCGGCGTCGCGCGCATGCAGCGCGACCGACATCAGCGTGCCGTGCGGCTGCACCTTGTCGAAGCGCCGCCATGTCTTGCCGACGTCGTTGCTGCGATAGAGCGCGCCATCTTTGGACGAGGCGGCGACCGACAGGCAGGCGTAAAGCGTGCTCGGATCCTGCGGCGAGACCTTGATGTCGCGGCCGTAGGTGAACGGCGAGAAATGGTCGACGCGTAAATCCTGCCAAGTGCGTCCCTGGTCGTCGCTGCGGAACAAGCCCATGCGCACCGCGAGGATGACGCTGTCGGGATCGGCGGCGCTAACGCAGATGGCGTGGCCGTCGAGCATACCTTCCGCTTCGGTGTCGCTGACGATCTTGCTGCGCAGCCGCGGCTGTTCGACGGACAGGCGGATGAGGTTGTCGCTCGAATCCGCCCAGGTCTCGCCGCCGTCGAGCGAACGCATCACGCCGCCGATTTCGAGTGCGGCATAGATTTCATTCGGCCGGTCCGGGTGCCGGGCGAAACGCATGACCCGCGCCGCAAACGGCGCCTTGCCGCGATCCGGGAGTTTTGGATCGGCGAGGCGCTTCCAGCTCTCGCCGGCATCATCGCTGCGGTAAACCGAAACCGGCGAGCCGCCGGCCAATATGCGCCGCGGATCGCCAGCATCCGCGATGAAGGACCAGATTTGCACCCCGGCGTCCGCGAAATTCGCCCGCCTGAAACTCAACCCTTTGTCGATGCTGCGGTAGATGCCGTCCTTGGTGCCGGCGAGAACGAGGTTGGTGTCGTGCGGATGCACGAAGACCGTGTAAGCCTCCGGCTCGTGGAGAACGTGCTGCCAATCTCCGGCTTCGCTATCGCGGCGAAATACGCCGGTGAGGTGTCCTTCATTGCCGCCGTAATAACCGCCGACACCGGCAAACACATGCGACTGCGCCATGGCGCGCCTCCTTGTTTGTTTGCAATCATAGGACCAGGCCGGCGTGCCGACAATGCGGATCAATGCAGCGTCGGGCGCTCCGGCACGATACGCAGATCGATGGAGCCGATCAACGCTTTGCGCCCCGCCTCGGCGGCGGCAAGCTCCGCGGCGGCTTCGTTCGCGGTCGAGCGGTTCGAGCCCCAACCAACAATGCCGCCGAGCAACGCGGCGACCGCGGCGATCATTTCGGTCGCATCGAAGCGAATGGCGCCGAGCAGCAGCGCCGCGCCGGCAACGATTGCGATGCGCGACACCAGAATGAACTTGCGGCAGCTCTCCAGCTTGGCGACAAGCTCGTCGATCCGCGCCTCGAGGCGCTCGATCTCGTCATGCGGATCGTCGTCTTCCATCGCGGCCCCCGCGGGCGCGGTGGGGCGCGCCCTACTCCGCCGCGATTCTGCTCGCCGGATCGATCGACTCGACGCGCGCCGCGCAATACTTGAATTCCGGAATCTTGCCGAACGGGTCGAGCTTCGGATTGGTGAGCAGGTTCGCCGCCGCCTCGACGTAGGCGAACGGGATGAACACGACGCCGTCCGGAATGGCGTCGTCCTGCCGCGCGGCAAGCTCGACGGTGCCGCGCCGCGTCGCCACGCGGATCATGTCGCCGGGCCTTATGCCGAGCTTGGCAATGGTGCCACGCGACACCGAGGCCACCGCGCCCGGCTCGAGCGCATCGAGCGTCGAGGCGCGGCGGGTCATGGCGCCGGTGTGCCAATGTTCGAGCTGCCGGCCGGTGGTGAGGATGAACGGGTATTCGTCATCCGGCGTTTCGTCCGGCGGCTGCAGCTTGGCGGCGACCAGCTTGCCGAAGCCGCCGGGCCGCGGAAAGCCTTTGTCGAACACGACATCGTGGCCGGGTCTGTCGGGCGCATCGGCCGGATAGGTCACCGCGCTCTCGCGCTGCACGCGCTCCCACGAGATATTGTCGAGCGACGGCATCAACGACGCCATCTCGGTATAGATTTCGTCCGGGCCCTTGTAGTTCCACGGCAGGCCGATGCGGCGGCCGAGCTCCTGAATGAGCCACCAATCGTGCCGCGTCTCGCCCGGCAGCGGCAGCGCCTGGCGGCCCATCTGCACCTGACGGTTGGTGTTGGTAACAGTGCCGTTCTTCTCGGGCCAAGCCGACGCCGGCAGGACCACGTCCGCATAGGTCGCGGTCTCGGTGAGGAACAGGTCCTGCACCACGAGATGTTCGAGGTGCGCCAGCGCCTCGCGCGCGTGATTGAGGTCGGGATCGGACATCGCAGGATTTTCGCCCATGATGTACATGCCCTTGATCACGTCGGCGTGCACCGCGTTCATGATCTCGACGACGGTGAGGCCGGTTTGCGGATTGAGCTTGACGCCCCAAGCGTCCTCATAGCGGGCACGCACCTGCGGCTCCGTCACCGATTTGTAGTCCGGATAGAACATCGGGATCAGGCCGGCATCGGAGGCGCCCTGCACATTGTTCTGGCCGCGCAAGGGATGCAGTCCGGTGCCGGGCCGGCCGATCTGGCCGGTGATCAGCGACAGCGCGATCAGGCAGCGCGCATTGTCGGTGCCGTGGGTGTGCTGCGAGATGCCCATGCCCCAGAAGATGATCGCCGACTTGGCGCGCGCGAACTTGCGCGCCACGGTGCGGATAAGGTCGGCGTCAATGCCGCAGATCGGCGCCATTTCCTCCGGCGTGTAATCCTTCACGTTCTCGGCGAACGGCTTGAACCCTTCGACGTAAGTCTGGATGTATTGCTCGTCGTAGAGTTTTTCCGCCACTATGGTGTTAAGCATGCCGTTGAGCAGCGCCACGTCGGTGCCGTTCTTGAACTGCAGCATGTGGGTGGCGTGACGCTTGAGCGTTTGGCCGCGCGGATCCGCTACAATCAAGGTGGCGCCGCGCTTCTTTGCCTGCTTGAAGAAGGTGGCAGCGACCGGGTGGTTTTCGGTCGGATTGCAGCCGATGCAAAAGATCACTTCGGCGTTCTTGCATTCGTTGAAGCTCGCCGACACTGCGCCGGAGCCGATGCCTTCCATCAGCGCCGCCACCGACGAGGCATGGCACAGCCGCGTGCAGTGATCGACGTTGTTGGTGCCGAAGCCGGTGCGCACCAGCTTCTGGAACAGATAAGCCTCCTCATTGGAGCCTTTGGCCGAGCCGAAGCCGGCGAGCGCCTGCGGGCCGTCGCGGTCGCGGATTTTCTTCAGGCCGGCGGCGGCACGCTCGAGCGCCTCGTCCCAGCTCGCCTCGCGGAAATGCGTCCACGGATTGGCCGGATCGACCGGCTCGTGCGGAATTTTGGGCACGCCGTCCTTGCGGATCATCGGCTTTTGCAGGCGCTGCGGATTGTGCACGTAATCGAAGCCGAAGCGGCCCTTGACGCAGAGCCGGTTATGGTTCGACGGGCCGTCGCGGCCATCGACGGCGACGATGCGGTCGTTTCTGATCTTGTAGGTTAGCTGGCAGCCGACGCCGCAATAGGGGCAGACGCTGTCGACTTCGCGGTCGGGGGCGTTGGCGTAAACGCCGTTCTGATCGACCAATGTCGCCGGCATCAGCGCGCCGGTCGGGCAGGCCTGCACGCATTCGCCGCAGGCGACGCAGGTGGACGCGCCCATCGGATCGTCGAAGTCGAACACGATCTTCTCGCCATGGCCGCGGCCGGCCATGCCGATCACGTCGTTGACCTGCACTTCGCGGCAGGCCCGGACGCAAAGATTGCAGTGAATGCAGGCGTCGAGATTGACCGCCATGGCCGGATGGCTGCGGTCGGGCGCGGGCGCGTGGCGGCGCGGGAAGCGGCCCTGCGCCAGATTCATGCGGGTGACGATCTTCCACAATTCCGAAGCCGGATCGTGGGCATGGGCCTGGTCCGGCTGGTCGGTGAGCAAAAGTTCGGCGACCATGCGGCGCGCGGTCTGCGCGCGCTCGGTCTGCGTCTTCACCTTCATGCCCGGCGACGGGAAGCGGATGCAGCTTGCCGCCAGCACGCGCTCGCCCTGGATCTCGACCATGCAGACGCGACAATTGCCGTCCGGCCGATAACCGGGCTGCGGCGAATAGCACAGGTGCGGCAGCTTGATGCCGAGCCGGCGCGCGGCACGGAAAATGGTCTCGCCGTCGCGGATGTCGATCTCGCGATCGTCGAT
>JASHSE010000055.1 GCA_030036975.1 Xanthobacteraceae bacterium
GTACGCCATCGACCTTGAAGACGCTGTCATCGCTCACCCCGAGCGCGCGCTGCACGAAGCGGTGCAACTCGGCCGGCATCAGCGCCTCGATGTCGAGCCGGATGACGCTGCCGCGGCGGCGGCGCTTGAGCGCGGTTTCGAACAGCCGCACCAGATCCTCCGCCTCCTCGAGGATTTCCACTTCGGAGTCGCGGATGACGCGAAATGCACCGAGCCCCTTGACCGAGTAGCCGGGGAACAATTTGCCGATGAACAGGCTGGTGGCGCCCTCGATCGAGATCAGCCGCACCTGTTCGCCGTCGCCTGTCTGTGGCAACCGCACGAAGCGCTCGATCCGGTTCGGCATGCGGATCAGCGCGTTCATCGCCTTGCCGTCCTTGGCGCGGGCGAGCTGCAGCGCGATGGTGAAGCCGAGATTGGGAATGAACGGGAACGGGTGCGCCGGATCGATCGCCAGCGGCGTGAGCAACGGAAACACGTGGGCGAGGAAATAGTCCTCAAGCCAGGCCTTCTCGGCCTTGGTCACATCGGCGCCGTCGACCAGCACGATGTCCGCTTCGGCAAGCGCGGCGCGCAGTTCGCGCCATTGTGCCTGCTGGTCGGCGACCAGAACCGACACCGCCTCGGCGATGCGGGCGAGCTGCTCGGCGGGCGTCAGCCCTTCGGGACTTTGGGTGGCGATGCCGGCGCGCACCTGGGCACCAAGGCCGGCGACGCGCACCATGAAGAATTCATCAAGGTTGCTGGCAGAAATCGCCAGGAACTTCAGCCGCTCCAATAGAGGATGGCCGCGATTGGCGGATTCCTCGAGAACGCGACCGTTGAAGTTCAACCACGATAACTCGCGGTTGATAAAGCGTTGTGGGCTTGTGGCAAGTGGCGAAACCGGCGTCGGCTCGGCCGGCCGCGCGAGGTCGTCCAGCCGCCGGGTGGCGCCGGAATCGAGTGTCAGAACAGTCGCTTGTGCGCGGTCAGCCATGCTGGATCGGAGCTCCCAGGGCGGATGATCGCCATCCTTCGTAACGATTCTATGACCCGGCTTGTTCACTAAACGAGGCGGAGCGCCGCGGCGTCAAGCCTCCCCAACGGCCCTACCGCATCCGCCTTGAACGATCAGGGCTTGCCATCGTCCTGCTCGACACCGCCGCGCAACAGCTCAGCCGCAAGCGCCCGCGTTGGCGGCCGTCCTTGCCGCAGCGCCTCGGTGTCGAGCGCGATGATTGCGGCCCGCGCCGCGACGAATGAGCGCTCGATATGGGTCGACAGATAGCGGATTGCAGCTTCGTCGAGCGTCAGCTGCCGGTCGGCCGCGAGCTTGAGGATGACGCCGCGCAGCATGGCATCGTCCGGCGCCTGCAGCGTCACCACCGGAAGCGCACGCAGCCGCGAAGCGAGATCGGCGATGGCGACCGGCCAGACCGGCGGCGCGGTATGCGCCGTGAACAGCAAATAGGCCTCCTCCTCGCGGGCGAGATTGAGGAGGTGAAACAGCGCGCGCTCGTCGGCCGCCGCTGCGTCCTCGACGACGAGGGCTCCGGTGGCCAGCGCCGCGAGCAGTCCGGGGACGGTCAGCGCGCGGCCGGACATGACCCGCGCGCCCGATGCGGCGGCCCAGATCGCCGCGAGATGCGATTTGCCTGATCCCTCCGGTCCGACCAGCGCCACAGTGTTGGCGGGCCAGTCCGGCCAAGTGTCGATCAATGTCAGCGCGGCCACATTGCCGGGTCCTGGCAGAAAATCTTCGCGCGCATGGCTTTCGGCATGATCGAGGGCGAGCGCGAGCTGCCGCGGGCGGGGCGCCATGACATCAATTCCGTCGGCTCAATGGCCGGCCCCGAACGAGTTCATGTGCCGGAACCACTCAGCGAGATAAACAGCAATCGACAACAGGGTCAGGATCGCGACCAGCACGATCGCCGCGGTCTGCAGCGCCGCGGCGTCGAAGCCAAATCCCCTCTCCGCCAGCACCAGAACCGCGAGCAGGATCTGCATCGCCGTATTCAATTTCGAGATCGGATGCGGCCGCACCGGCATGGGCTTAGCCACCAGCAAAGCCAGCATGAAGCCGGATATGATCATGATATCGCGCGATACCACAACGATGACCAGCGAAATCGGCAGCGCCCTGGCAATGCCGAGCGCCACATAGATCGACACGATCAGGGCCTTGTCGGCGAGCGGGTCTAGATAAGCGCCGAGCTCGCTCGCCATGTGGAAGCGTTTGGCAAGGAAGCCGTCCACCGCATCGCTGATCCCGGCCACCACGAACAGCGCAAAGGCGGGAAGCATCTCGCCGGAAATGATCGTCCAGACCACGACCGGCACCAGGATGATGCGTGCCAGAGTAATAAGGTTCGGAATGCTCAAACGACGGTCCCAGCTCCGCGCACGCCCCGGCCTGCCTGCGCCGCTTTTGGGCGTGCCCTCCTCGGGCCGACTATATAACCCGGCTCAAGCTTGCGCACCCCGCGATTCCGCCTTAGGAGGCGCCGGACGGCTCCGCCGCGACCGCGGCTTTCCTCGCAGCCGTCGAAGATTATTGGTGACTTTCGTGTCCCAGGCGCGCTACGCGGCCACCGGCGTCGACATCGATGCCGGCAACCGCATGGTGGAATTGATCAAGCCGCTCGTTCGCGCCACGGCGCGCACCGGCGCCGATGCCGAGATCGGCGGCTTTGGCGGATTGTTCGACCTGAAGGCCGCCGGATACTCGGATCCTGTCCTGGTCGCCGCCACCGACGGCGTCGGCACCAAGGTCAAGATCGCAATCGAAACCGGCCGCCACGACACGATCGGCATCGATCTCGTCGCCATGTCGGCCGGCGATCTCAAAACCGCCGGCGAGCCGCCCGTCGCGTTCCGCGGCCGTCTCGATCTCGCCGGGTGAGGGCATGGCCGGCCCGGCAACCGTGAATAAGAAACGCGTCGCCGTGCTCATCTCCGGCCGCGGCTCGAACATGACCGCGCTCATCGAGGCAGCCAAGGCCGATAATTATCCGGCAGCGATCGTTCTCGTCATCTCCAACCGACCGGACGCGGCAGGGCTGGCGCCGGCGCGTGCCGAAGGCGTCGTCACCGTCGTGATCGACCACCGCCCGTTCGGCGACGACCGCGACGCATTCGAGCGCGCGCTCGATGCCGAACTGCGCCGACACCACATCGATCTTGTCTGCCTTGCCGGCTTCATGCGGCTGTTCACAAAAAACTTCGTCGAACGCTGGCGCGGCCGCATGCTCAACATTCATCCGGCGTTGCTGCCGCAGTTCACAGGTCTGCACACGCACCGCCGGGCGCTTGCCGCCGGCGTGAAAGAGCACGGCGCGACGGTGCATTTCGTCGTGCCAGAAATGGATGCCGGACCGATCGTGGCGCAGGAGGCGGTCCCGGTGCTCGAAGGCGAAAGCGAAGAAAGCCTCGCCGCCCGCGTGCTCGCGGTCGAGCACCAGCTTTATCCGCAGGCGCTGCGTCTTGTCGCCGAAGGCCGGGTCAGCGCTTCCGGTGAGGCGGCAGCCTCGCGCTGAGCCCACAGCCTTTGCCGAAGCTGCAAAGATGCGGATGCCCGCACGAGACCGGGTACGACCAATCAGAAATGACTCATCCGCGCAAAACAAAACCCCCAGATCATGTCCGGGGGTTACAAGAATCGGGCTCCAGTCCCCGCTCTGCTTCACGCCACTTTCAGATTTTCCGCAGAAGTGCGGCCGCGATTGGTGACCAGTTCGTACTCGACCGTCTGGCCTTCGTTGAGCGTGCGCAGGCCGGCGCGCTCGACCGCCGAGATATGGACAAACACATCCTTCTCGCCGGTCGCGGGCTTGATGAAGCCGTAGCCTTTGGTGGGGTTAAACCATTTGACGGTGCCCTTCTGCATCGTCTGTCTCCTAACTCAGTCCGTATGCCAGTGAAGACGCCGAGCGCGCTTCAGCTCGATTGCCGCTGCGCACTGCGCCACAACGCAGATTTTGGGAAAGTGTCCGAAGCGATCGTGTCGGCAAGACAGCACCGGCCGGATGGCCAAAATCCCATTGGTCCCGCTAACAAACCCGATGAATGCGGCGCAAGCATGGCTGCATGACGCCCTCCTATCGACAACGGAACGTCACCGCGTGCAGCCGAACCAGCAGCAAACTTAAGTCAATCACCGTTAACGATCTATCGACGCGTCACAAATCGATCGCTGAGCCAACTCTCAGCCGACGATCTCGTTGCCGGAAAAAAATTGGACGATTTCCTTGACTGCCGTATCGGCGGCATCGGAGCCATGAACGGAGTTTTCGCCAATCGACTTGGCATAAACCTTGCGGATCGTGCCGGCCGCCGCCTTGGCGGGATCGGTGGCGCCCATGAGATCGCGGTAGGCTGCAATCGCATTCTCGCCCTCCAGCACCTGCACGACGACCGGGCCCGAAGTCATGGTATCGACCAGTTCGCCGAAAAACGGTCGCTGCCGGTGCACCGCATAAAAGGCCTGGGCCTGCTCGCGCGTCATGCGCACGCGTTTTTGCGCCACGATGCGCAAGCCGGCTTTCTCGATCATGGCATTGATGGCACCGGTGAGATGCCGCGCCGTGGCGTCCGGCTTGATAATCGAAAACGTGCGCTCGATCGCCATCAGATCGTCCTTTGTGGAAATTTGCGAAGGCCCGACGAATGCGTCGGGCTTATAGCGTTCAAGCGCGCAACCGACAAGCCGATGGTCGCGATCATGAACGCGCCATGAACAATACGGCGGGGTGCATTCACCTTCATAAATCGGGCTTGAATCGCCTCGTCAGCGGCGGTTTAGCGGCGCTGCTTCAGTAAATGAACCTGACGGTCGATCAGGCCGACATAACGTCGATTGTCTTCAACACACCAGGAAAGGAACGTCTCATGTTGCGCAAATTGTTGCTCTCGTTCGCTGCCGCCGCCACGCTCGGCGCCGCGGCGCTCGCCCCCGGTGCGGCGTCCGCGGCGCCTTGGGGACATTGGCACCGCCACGGGCACGGCTGGTACGGCTTCGGCGCCTATGTCGGGCCAGTCTATTCCAGCTGCGTGGCGCGACGCTGGGTGCCGACGCCGTGGGGCCCGCGGCTGCGCTGGGTCAACGTCTGCTACTGAGCACGATCGAACTGCTGACGGCGAGAACCCCGGCCAGGCCGGGGTTCTTTTGTCGCACCGGCGCGCTTACGGCCGCGCTTTCGCGGGGGTAATCCTCAAGCGCGCCGGACAGATGCGCCGCATGAGCCTGTTGTGATGCCGTGTTGCGGTCCTGCCATGAAGCCGGGGCACTTTCCAGGAACGGACGATCCCTATATACGGAACAGGAACAAACGAAACCTTCCGGAGAACGCCATGGACGCGAAAACAGAGGACAAGAGCGCGGGCCAATGCCCGGTCGTGCACAAGCATTTCACCAATCGCGACTGGTGGCCGGACATACTCGACCTCCAGGTTCTCCACCGCAACTCCAGTCTGTCCGATCCGATGGACAAGGAGTTCAACTACGCCAAGGAATTCAAGAGCCTCGACCTCAACGCCGTGATCAAGGACCTGCATGCCCTGCTGACCGACTCGCAGGATTGGTGGCCGGCCGACTTCGGCCATTACGGCGGCCTGATGATCCGCATGGCCTGGCACAGTGCGGGCACCTACCGCATCGCCGACGGCCGCGGCGGGGCCGGAAGCGGCCAGCAGCGCTTCGCGCCGCTGAACAGCTGGCCGGACAATGCGAGCCTCGACAAGGCGCGCCGGCTGTTGTGGCCGATCAAACAGAAATACGGCCGGAAGATTTCCTGGGCCGACCTGATGGTTCTCGCCGGCAACGTCGCGATGGAATCGATGGACTTCAAGACCTTCGGTTTCGGCGGCGGCCGTGCCGATGTCTGGGAGCCCGAAGAGCTGTACTGGGGCCCTGAGGGTACGTGGCTGGGTGACGAGCGCTACAGCGGCGAACGCCAGCTGCAGAATCCGCTCGGCGCGGTGCAGATGGGCCTGATCTATGTCAATCCGGAAGGGCCGAACGGCAAGCCTGATCCGATCGCAGCGGCCAAGGACATCCGCGAGACGTTCTTCCGCATGGCGATGAACGACGAGGAGACCGTCGCACTGATCGCCGGCGGCCACACCTTCGGCAAGACCCATGGCGCCGGCGATCCGTCGCTGATCGGCGCGGCCCCGGAGGGTGCGGCCATCGAAGAACAGGGCCTCGGCTGGAGGAGCAAATTTGGCACCGGCGCCGGAGCCGACGCCATCACCGGAGGTCCTGAAGTCACCTGGTCGCAGACGCCGACGAAGTGGAGCAACCACTTCTTCGACAATCTGTTCAACAACGAATGGGAACTGACCAAGAGCCCGGCCGGCGCCTATCAGTGGAAGGCGAAAGGCGCCGCCGCCACGATCCCGGACGCTTTCGACAAGTCGAAAAAGCATGTGCCGACCATGCTGACCACCGACTTGTCGCTGCGGATGGACCCGATCTACGGCAAGATTTCGCGGCGTTTCTACGAGCATCCGGAGGAGTTCGCCGACGCGTTTGCCCGGGCGTGGTTTAAGCTGACGCACCGCGACATGGGGCCCCGCGTGCGCTATCTCGGCGCCCTTGTGCCGAAGGAAGAGCTGATCTGGCAGGATCCGGTTCCCGCGGTGAACCATCCGCTGATTGGCGAACAGGACATCACGGCGCTGAAGGCGAAGATCCTCGCCTCGGGGCTGTCGGTTGCCCAGCTCGTCTCGACCGCCTGGGCGGCGGCGGCGTCATTCCGCGGCTCCGACAAGCGCGGCGGAGCGAACGGCGCGCGCATTCGGCTCGCCCCGCAGAAGGATTGGGACGCGAACCAGCCGAAGCAGCTCGCGACGGTGCTGCAAAAGCTCGAAGCGCTCCAGAAGGAGTTCAACGCCTCGGCCAGCGGCGGCAAGAAGGTGTCGCTCGCCGATCTGATCGTTCTCGGCGGCGGCGCGGCGATCGAGAAAGCCGCGAAGGACGCCGGCATGGACGCCAAGGTTCCGTTCGCGCCGGGCCGCATGGACGCCTCGCAGGAGCAGACCGACGTCCAATCCTTCGCCCCGCTCGAGCCGCTCGCTGATGGCTTCCGCAACTACTACCGCAACGGCCACATCATGGCGCCCGAGGAGGCGTTGGTCGACAAGGCGCAGTTGCTGACGCTGACCGCGCCGGAGATGACGGTCCTCGTCGGCGGCCTGCGCGTGCTCGGCGCCAATGCCGGCGGGTCCAAGCACGGCGTGTTCACCAGGCAGCCCGGCAAGCTGACCAACGACTTCTTCCTCAATCTGCTCGACATGAGGACGGAGTGGCGGTCCGCGGGCGCAGATGTGTACGAAGGGCGCGACCGTAAGACCAAAGAAGTCAAGTGGACCGGCACCCGCGTCGACCTGATCTTCGGCTCGCACTCGCAACTGCGCGCGATTGCCGAAGTCTATGGTTCCGCCGACTCCAGGGAGAAGTTCGTCAAAGACTTCGTGGCGGCGTGGGCCAAGGTAATGAACGCCGACCGCTTCGACCTCATCTACGCCAAGGCGGCGTAGCCGGACGAAGGCGTAAGCTTCTCACAACAATCACGCGGCGTTTCAAACAAAGCTTGAAACGCCGCGTGAGCCCGCCGGGCGACGGCGGCCGCTGCAGCGAACCAAGCGTGCGCTATTCGGTCGAGATCTGCTGCGGCGGGGCCGGCGCCGGCTTCTTTTTCGCCAGTTTCGGTTTCTTCGGCTTGGGCGCGGGCTTCGATTCCGCGACTTCGACCCGATCCATGTCCGTGAGGCGGCCGGCTTCGAAGCGATAAATGCCCGGCCGCGGCCCACCATTGTAGGTCAGGACCGCGCTGCGCGTGCCGTTGGGATTGGTGCCGATCTGCACGTTCGACGGCGCGCCAGCGCGATACACCACATCGCACTCGGTCATGCCGAGTTCGACGCCGCCGCCCAACAGCGGGTCGGC
>JASHSE010000538.1 GCA_030036975.1 Xanthobacteraceae bacterium
CAGCCGCCGCATCACCGGTTGGTTCATGACCTCGCGCAGCCGGTTCAGTCCGGCGACGATGGTGTCGCAATCGATGCGGTTCGACAGATAGCGCGGCTGGATCGCCGGCGGCGCCAACGGATCGGACGATTTGATGCGGACGAAGCCGCGGCTTTCCGGCCGCAACTGGCACACCGAAGCCATGAAGCCGGAGAACGGATGCAGCTTGGCGCCGGCGGTCTCGGTCGAAAAGATCAGAAAATGGATTTGCACGTCGGGCGAAGCGAGCTCGGGCCGCGTGCGCAGGAACGCGCCCGCATAGCCGGCGCCGATCGTCAGCAATCCCTTCCGCGAAAGAATGTAGCGCAGCCCGGCCTGGCAGCGCTGCCGCCAATTGTTGACCACGTCGTTCATGGTGATCGGCTCGCTGCAGCGGAACTGCATGCGCACCTGCAGATGGTCCTGCAGGTCGGCGCCGACGCCCGGCAGGTCGGCGAGCGGTTCGATGCCGACTTCGCGCAGGAGTTTTGCGGGCCCGACGCCGGAGAGCTGCAACAGCTGCGGCGAGTTGAAGGCGCCGCCGGCGAGGATGACTTCGCCAGAGGCGTAAGCGGTGCGGATCGTTCCGCCTTGGCGATAGTCGATGCCGATGGCGCGGCGGCCGTCGAACACGATGCGCGTCGCCAGCGCATTGGTCTCGACTTTCAGATTGGCGCGGCCACGCGCCTGGCGCAAATAGCCCGCCGCGGTCGACCAGCGCCGGCCGTTGCGGGTGGTGAGCTGGAAATAGCCGGCGCCTTCCTGGCGCGGGCCGTTGAAATCGTCGTTGCGCGGGATGCCGGATTGATCCGCGGCGGCGATGAAGGCCTCGCACAACGGGTGCGGCTCGCAGACGTCGGAGACCGCAAGCGGGCCGCCGACGCCGTGCAGTTCATCGGAGCCGCGTTCCTGATCCTCGGCGCGGCGGAAATAGGGCAGCACGTCGTCGAATCCCCAGCCGGCATTGCCGAGCTGGCGCCAATGATCGTAGTCCTCCTTCTGGCCGCGGATGTAGAGCAGGCCGTTGATCGAACTCGATCCGCCCAACACCTTGCCGCGCGGCTGGATGATGCGGCGATTGTTCAGTTCGGGCTCGGGCTCGGAGCTGTAAAGCCAATTGACCTTGGGATTGTCGAACAGCTTGGCAAAGCCCAGCGGAATGTGAATCCACATGTGGCGATCGTGACCGCCGGCCTCCAACAACAGCACGCGATGCCGCCCCGAAGCGGTCAGGCGGTTGGCCAGCACGCAGCCGGCGGAGCCGGCGCCGACAATGATATAGTCGAAGGTCGCTGCCGTCTGTGCGGTCGGCTTCATGATGCGGTACTCCCCGAATTCGATTGTCTATTTCCGACTTTCTGATTTCTGGCGCCGGATTCCCGCAGCCCTTACCGCGCCAAAAATTGCGGCACGCGCTTGAGCGCGGCGGCGCGGGCGGCCGGGTTGGTGCCGCGGTGCGCCTTGCCGGCAGGATCGGCGGTGTGGGCAAGGCCGGTGCGCAGCCGCAGCGGCGCGTTGGCGCGATCGAACTCGTGCGGCGCGCCCGGATAGACGACGATCTCGGCGCGGGCGCTCCGGCCGCGGGCGCCGGCCACCATCTGCTGGCAGGTCGAGGCCAGCGTCCAGTCGTCGGCGCCGCCGATGAGAATGAGCGTCGGCACGCGGGCGCTCCACGCCGTCAAGCGTAGCCGGCGGCAGCCCGGATAGAGCGCCACCGCGGAGCGAAAATCGGCGCCGCCGTCGCGCGGAACCGCATTGGGCCGCACCGCCCATAAGGCTGCGGTGCCGCCGTTGGCCCAGCCGAGCAGGGAGATATGGTCCGGACGAACGAAGCTTTGGGTCTGCAGCCAGCGCCGCGCCGCATCCGCGTCGACGACTCGCTCGTGCGAGGCGCGGACTTTGGAGTGGCGCACGCGGCATTGCGGGCCGAGCCCGCGCGAGCCGAACGAATCCGGCAGTACCACCGCGAAGCCGCGGGCGACGAGATGCTGGCCCCAGGCGCCGTAAAGCTGGGTCAGCGCCGCGGGACGCTGATCAACGCCGCCGCAATCGTGCAGCGCCACGACCGCCGGAAACGGGCCCGGCGCGGCGGGGCGGTACAGAATCGCATGCAGCGTCAGGCTGCCTTCGGGAATATCGACGCGCTCGGCCGCGACGGAGTGGGTCGCGCACAACAAAGCCATGCCGGCGAGGGCGCGGATAATGAAACGACAAGTCATCTCGGCAACGTTGTTCGGCGTCCCCACCACATTGTAGCACGACGGGCACATTTGCCGCAGCGGGGTCGCTGGCGACCTTCGAGGGTTTCGCGGCACCCCGCGAGCGATTATGTTGCCGGCAGCAGCCGAGCGGGCGCAAGGCGCGGCGGCGCGCGGCAGCATCGAGGGAGATGCATTTGCTCAATCGCACCGACCGTGCCGGCCCGATGCCCGGCGAGGCCGAGGTCAAATATCTCGACGGCGACTTTCGCGTCATCCGGCCGGGCGTGTACGTGCGCTGCGCCGTCACCGGGGTTGAAATTCCGCTCGAGGAATTGCGCTATTGGAGCGTCGATCTGCAAGAGGCCTACGCTTCGCCGGAAGCGGTGCTGCAGCGGCACGGGACCGAATACGCGGCCAAGACATAGAGCCTCGGGCAAATGTCTCGGGCTTAGACTACTTCGTCATTCCGGGGCCGAGCCAACGGGTCCGGCCCGAAGTGGCCGGCCCGATGACAAGCTCCGCGAGGAGCCCGGAATCCATAACCCCGGCGCAGGGCTTATGGATTCCGGGTTCGCCGCTTCGCGGCGCCCCGGAATGACGAGGAATCAATCAGCAGAATTTCGTTTCACGGTTTTGAGCACCATCTCGCGCAACGCGTCGTTTTCTTCGATGACAAGCCGCACCGGCAGCACGCCGGCGCGGGCGGCAAGCTCGGCAAGGCGTGGATCGCCGGCGAGCCGGACATGGTCCTTTTCGGTGGTCAGTAGCATGAGATTTTGGCTCTGCGCCCGTGCGGTCAGTATCTGTGCGTCGGCGGCCGTATAGCGATGGTGGTCGGAAAAGCTCCGCCTTTCGGCGACGGTCAGGCCGGCATCCGATAGCGTGGCAAAAAATTTCTCCGGGTCGGCAATGCCGGCGAACGCCAGGATCCGCCGGCCGACAAGGGCGTCGAGCGTCTGACGGTCGGGTTCGAGCCGGGCGTGGAACAGGGCAACGCCATGCCGGCGCGCCCGCTCCACGACCGCCGCAGCGCCGTCGGGCGGACCGACGACGATGAGCGCCTGAGCCCGCGCGATCTGCGCCTCGAGCGGTGCGCGCAGCGGCCCGGCCGGCAGCACGCGGCCGTTGCCGATGCCGCGGCGACCGTCGATGACCAGGACGGCGAGGTCCTTGTGCAGCGTCGGATTCTGGAATCCGTCGTCCATCACGATGACGCTCGCGCCTTCGCCGCGCGCCATGTTCGCACCGGCGACGCGATTGCGGGCGACGATCGTCGGCGCAAGCTCGGCGAGGAGGAGCGGCTCGTCGCCGACATCGGCCGCGCTATGCACCGAGCGATTGACCAGGACCGGTCCGGCGAGCCGCCCGCCATAGCCGCGGCTTAAGAAGAACGGACGCTGGCCATATGCGAGCAAAAGCCGCCCCACCGCGAGCGCAGCCGGCGTCTTGCCGGCGCCGCCGACCGTGAGGTTGCCGAGGCAAATCACCGGCACGCCGACGCTGCGCCCGGGCTTGCGCAGCCGCAGCCATGCCGCTGCGCCATAGAGCGCCGCGAGCGGACTGAGCAGCATTCCCCGACCCGGCCGCCACCAGAAACTCGGCGCGTGCATCAGTGAATGATCCCCAAGATGTATGCCAGCCTGTTCGAAAGGATCATGCTCCAGCCCAATGGGGGAGCCAAGCGCGGAACCGGCGGCGGCGCTGGCCGTCGCATGTTATCGGTCCAATCTTGAATATACGCCAAGGGACGAGCTACCGCCCTAACCCGATAAAAACGTAGGGCTATAGCCCGTGGTTTAATAGGCTCCAGTGTGGCCGCCTTGGAGCTATGAAGGGACGGGCATTGGTGGCTTGGAACCTGCGGCGGCTGCGAGTCAGACGCGGCCTCTCGCAAGAGCGCCTGGCGTATGACGCCGAGGTTGACCGCTCCTACGTCGGCGGGCTCGAGCGGAAGGCGGAAAACCCAACGGTCGATGTGCTGGACAGATTGGCGGCGACCCTTGATGCGCCGTTATCCGAGCTTTTCAGAGAGCCCCGCAGGGGCGCTTCGCCGCCTAAACCGCTGCGCAGCGGACGGCGGTCGTCACGATGACCCGTGCAGCCCGGTAAACGACACCGTGGCGGCCAAGCGCGCGCAATCCGGCGACGGCAATCGAGCGCACGAGGCCGGGTAGGCGGGTCGCTCGCAATGACGATGGAGTGCTCTGAACCTAAAATCATCATGCTTTATTCTTACTGCGTCTAAAGTTCGGCGTGCCCGTCGAGATGCTGCCGGAAACGCGGCGCTCATGGACCTGCCCTCTCCCCTCGCGGGAGAGGGCGACGCGGCGGTTCAACAACAAAAGTGGGTGAGGGGCCTCGGCCGCGCCCCTCACCGGGCCGAGTTTGTTGCACGTCTTGTGTGGCCCTCTCCCGCAAGGGGAGAGGGCACTATAATGCGCGCCGCGCTTTCTGACGCAGTAAGATTATAGCGCCTGCTGTTCGAGGCGGAGCTGCATCAGATAAGGATCGAGCGCGGCCAGCGTGCGCTCCAGCGCGCCGCCGAGTTTTGCCACGGTTTCTGCTCCCGCTTGCGCCGCCGCGGCGCGCGCCGTCTGATCGGCGAGCCAGGCGCCGAGCTTTGCCGTCAGCGTTGCCTCATCGGCGACCAGCGCGGCGCCATGGGCTTCGTCGAGCTTGCCGTAAATCTCCGCGAAATTCCAGATATGCGGGCCGTGCATGACCGCGGCGCCGAGCCTGATCGCCTCGATCGGATTCTGGCCACCATGGCTCGCCAGCGAGCCGCCCATGAAGACGATGGGAGCGATGCGGTAAACGAGGCCGAGCTCGCCCAGCGAGTCGGCGATGTAGACGTCGACGTCGCGTTTCGGCAGTTCGCCGCGCGAGCGCATGCCGACGGCAAGCCCGGCCGCCTCGGCGATCGCGGCAATGCTCGCGCCGCGCTCCGGGTGGCGCGGCGCGATCACGGTCAAAAGGTTCGGCACCTCGGCCTTGAGCCGCCGGTGGGCGGCGATGATTGCGGTCTCTTCGCCCGGATGCGTCGAGGCGGCGGCGACGACTGCGCGCAGCCCGATCAGCGCGCTGAAGCGGTGCAGCGTCGCCGCGTCGGCCGGCGGCGCAGGCGCATCGAGCTTCAGATTGCCGGTCGAGGCGATGCGCGGCGCGCCGAGCCGCGCCAGCCGCTGCGCGTTGGCATTTGATTGCGCGAGGCAGAGATCGAAGCGGCCGAGCAGCGCTGCGCTCGCGCCCGCGGCAAACCGCCAGCGGCCGAACGAGCGTTTCGAGATGCGGCCGTTGACCAGGATCATCGGAATTCTGCGCGCGGCGCAGTCCAGGATCATGTTGGGCCACAGATCGGATTCGACGAACAGCGCCAGGCCGGGCCGCCAATGGTCGAGGAACCGGGTGACGAATTGCGGCACATCAAGCGGAACGAATTGATGCAGCACGCCTTCCGGCAGACGCTGCGCGGCGAGCGCCGCCGACGTCACCGTGCCGGAGGTGACCAGCACGGCAAAATCGCGGGCGCGGATGCGCTCGATCAAGGGCACGACGGCGAGCATTTCGCCGACGCTGGCGCCGTGCACCCAGACAATGGGACCAGCCGGGCGCGGCAGGCTCGGCTCGCCGCGCCGTTCGGACAAGCGCGTGCCGTGCTCCTTGCCGCGATGCAGCCGCTTGGCGAGCAGACGCGGCGCAAACGGCGTCGCCGCGCGGGCGGCGAGCCGATAGACGGAGAGCGCGAGCGGCAATCGATCCGACAACCTCAACTCTCCCCGTGCGGCGCTCGGCGCAGCCCTTTGCGGTCGGCGCAGCGTCAGTGCCGCAGCGCCGTGCTTGCCGGATCGAGCAGCCGATGCAAATGCACAATGAAGTAGCGCATGTGCGCGTTGTCGACCGTGCCCTGCGCTTTCGCCTTCCAGGCCGCGTAGGCGCTGGCATAATTCGGATAAATGCCGACGATATCGAGCTTGTCCGGGTCTTTGAAGGTCAGTCCGGCCACATCCTCAAGCTCGCCGCCGAAAACGAGATGGAGCAATTGCCTGGCCGGCGGGCTCGCTACGGGTTCGCTCATGAGATTGATCTTGCGCCCCGCGCTTTGGATCTTGCGCTCCGCACTTTGCCGCGTCAGGAGGCGGGGACGCGCTTGAGCAGTTCCAGGAGCGTCGCGTGGCGCGCGCGCCCGGCGGCGACCAGCATGCCGTGCTGCAGCACGGGACAGTTGTAACGCAGCGGCTCGCCGGTAAATGGCGTGAGCGCGCCGCCGGCTTCGTGCACTAAAAGGTCGGCCGCCGCAAGGTCCCAATCATGGCTGTGACCGCCGACGACGGCGGCGTCGATAGTGCCCTCCGCCACCCGCGCGAGG
>JASHSE010000539.1 GCA_030036975.1 Xanthobacteraceae bacterium
GTTCCGCGATCAGAGAAAGCCGTTGCGATCGGCGGCGTGCCGGATCAACAATAAGCTGTAGCCTGTAGCCTGTAGGGTGGGCTGAGCGAAGCGAAGCCCACGCTGTTTTTTTGAATGATCTTTTTTGAATGATCTTTTTTTGAATGATCGTATGTGGGCACGGCGCTTCGCGCCTTTGCCCACCCTACGTCGTCACATGTCCTGGCGCGGATCGAACGGCTTGTCGCCGCGCCGTTTTTTCATCAGCGCTTCGAGGTCGGCGTCGCCGCCCTCGGGCAGCATGATGCGCACGGTGGCCAACAGGTCGCCGTGGCCGCCCTTCATCGGAAAGCCCTTGCCGCGCAGCCGGAATGTGCGGCCGCTATTGGTCCATGGCGGGATCGTCAGCTCGACGTGGCCTTCAAGCGTCGGCGCGCGCACCTTGCCGCCGAGCACCGCCTCGTAGAGCGTGACCGGCAGGTCGAGTTTGACGTCGTTGCCGTCGAGCGTGAAGAACGGATGCGGCAGGATGTGCACGGTGATCAGCACGTCGCCCGAGCCGCTTTTGCCGGCCATGCCTTGGCCGCGCAGCCGGACCTGCTGGCCGCTCAGAATGCCGGCGGGGATTTTCACGTCGACGTCCTTGCCGGTCGGCAGTTGCAGCCGCCTGGTGACGCCGCGCGCCGCCTCCGGCAGCGTCACGCTCATTTCGGCATGGACGTCGGCGCCGGGCGCGCCGAAATCCTCGGGCTCGAACGTTGAGCGGCCGCCGCGGCGGCCGGCACCGCCCCCGCTGCCCGCGCGGCCGAACGCCTCGCGCAAAATGTCTTCGAAGCCGCCAAAACCGCCGCCGCCGCCACCGGCCCCGCCCCCGGCGCCGCGGCCGCGCGTGGTCCGGGTAAAGCCCTCCGGCCCGAAGCTGAAACCTTCGAAATGCGTGTCGCCGCCGCCGGCAAAACCGCCGCGCGGGCCAGCGCCGGCGCCGAAGCCCTCAAAACCCTGAAAGCGCGGCTTGCCCTCGGCGTCGATCTCGCCGCGGTCGAAAGCCTTGCGCTTGTCCTCGTCGCCGATGATTTCGTGCGCGGCGTTCAACTCGGCAAAGCGAGACGCCGCTTTCGGATCGTTCTTGTTGGCGTCGGGATGCAGCTTCTTCGCGAGCTTCCGATAGGCGCTCTTGACCTCCGCTGCACTCGCTTTGCGATTGACGCCCAGGACCTCATAGGGGTCGCGCATCCCGAAGGGACTCCGCTCTGTTGGCTTGTCGGGCCGGCCCCGCCCGCCCAGTGACTGGTATTCGCGCTCAATGTGGGCACAAACGGGCCGCCGCGCAATGCGCGGGCTCATGATGCGCGTGCCGTCGAAGCTTGCGAATCAGCCCGATTTCAGCGGCTTGAGGCTCTTGACCTCCCAGTCGCCGCGGGCGGTGCGGCAGGCCGAGCCCGCCAGCCAGGCTGGCGCGCCGGCGTTGAGGTAGCTGGCCAGGAAATCGCGGCAGGGCAGGCCGTCTTCCTCGTGCGTGGCGGCAAGCGGCGTGATGTTGCCGCCGACGCCGGTCTGCGGATTGCGCCAGGGCACGCTGTTGCCGTTGGTGTCGCGCGCCAAGGCGTCCGCGGCGGCGGCGCGCGCATAGGCAAGGTCGGCCTGCGACGGCTTGATTGCCGCCGCCGCGCTGACGCCGTCGGCGGCCGTTGAATGGGTGATGGCGCCGGTCTGCTCGACCTCGGCATCCGGTTTGGAGAACATCGAATCGAGTTGATAGGAGCAGCCGCCGCAGGCCAGCGCGACGATCATCGCCGCGGTCGCGCACCGTCGCGCCGATAGGCGCGGCGTCGCGGTTCCACTATATACAGAGCGGCGGGTCCGCCGCTCGCCCCGCAAGAGCACGTTACAGCACTCCGATGTCCGACACGGCGCCCATTGAGCACCCGACGAGGTTAACAGGCGGTGACTTCACCGAAGCGGCCGAGCCATGGCGCCTGTTCGCCGCCTGGTTCGAGGAAGCCAAGCGCGCCGAGCCGGTCAATCCGGACGCCATGGCGGTCGCCACCGTCGACGGCTCCGGGCTGCCCAATGTGCGGATGGTGCTGCTCAAGGCTTTCGACGAGCACGGCTTTGTGTTCTACACCAATCTCGGCAGCGTGAAGGCCGCCGAGCTCGAAGGCGCGCCGCAGGCGGCGCTGACGATTTATTGGAAGACGCTGCAGCGGCAGGTTCGCGCGCGCGGCGCCGTCGAGGCGGTCTCGGCGGCGGAGGCCGACGCCTACTTCGCCACGCGCTCGCGCATGGCGCAGATCGGCGCCTGGGCCTCGAAGCAATCGGCGGCGCTGGAGAGCCGGATGGCGTTCGAAAAAGCGATCGCCCAGTACACCGCGAAGTTCGCGCTCGGCGCGGTGCCGCGGCCGCCGTTCTGGTCCGGCTTCCGGATCGTGCCGGCCGAGATCGAGTTCTGGCAGGAGCGGCTGTTCCGCCTGCACGACCGCATCGTGTTCCGGCGCAGCGCCACCGGGACTTGGAGCAAGACGCGGCTTTACCCATGAGCCGAGGATCGGACCATTGCCATGCCGACCAGTAACCAGCCGCGCCGCACCCTGCTGTTGACCGGCGCCAGCCGCGGCATCGGCCACGCCACCGTGAAGCGGTTTTCCGCGGCGGGTTGGCGCGTCATCACCTGCTCGCGCCATCCGTTTCCGGAAAATTGTCCGTGGGAGGCGGGGCCGGAGGATCACATTCAGGTCGATCTCGCCGATCCGGCCAATACCGACGAGGCGATCGCCGAGACCAAACGCCGGCTCCGCGGCGAGCTGCACGCGCTGGTCAACAACGCGGCGATCTCGCCGAAAACGGAAGGCGGTACGCGGCTCGGCTCGATCGAGACGTCGCGCGAGGATTGGCACCATATCTTTCAGGTCAATTTCTTCGCGCCGATCATGCTGGCGCGCGGCCTCCTTGACGAGCTGCAGGCGGCGAAAGGCTCGGTGGTCAACGTCACCTCGATCGCCGGCTCGCGGGTGCACCCGTTCGCCGGCGCGGCATACGCGACCTCGAAAGCGGCGCTGGCGGCGCTGACCCGCGAGATGGCGGCCGATTTCGGCCCGCTCGGCATCCGCGTCAACGCCATCGCGCCCGGCGAGATCGACACCGCCATGCTGTCGCCCGGCACCGAAAAGATCGTGGCCAACATCCCGATGCACCGCCTCGGCACGCCCGACGAGGTTGCCAAGATCATCTACGTGCTGTGCACGGAGACCTCGTCCTACGTCAACGGCGCCGAAATCCACATCAACGGCGGCCAGCACGTGTGAGCGGGCCGGCGGGCCGAAGGCTGCTCACGCGATTGGAAAAGCTCGCTGGCCTGTTGGCCGGACGATCCGCAAATACGATCGAGCCGGTCAACCAAGCAGCCTTACGCCGACGATGACGAGGACGCTGGCGAGCGCGATGCGAATGACGGCGTCGTGGGCTCGGGTCGCAAGGTAACTTCCGGCGACGATGCCGGGGAGGGACCCGATCAACAGTGTCAGTAATAGTGTCCAATTGACCGAACCCAAATACCAGTGGCCGGCGCCGGCCAGCAGCGTGAGCGGAACCGCATGGGCGATATCCGAGCCGACGACCCGGCCGGGCGGCATTTTCGGGTGGAGCAATAACAGCACCGTCACCCCGATCGCGCCGGCGCCCACCGATGTCGCGGTGACGAGAACGCCCATCGCCAGGCCCAACGCGCTCGTCAGCAACGCCGCCTTGCGGGCACGGAGCCGATCGGGCCGGTCGGCGGCATAGCGCTCGCGAATGCTTCTGCCGGCGATCAGGAAGGCCGCTGTCGCTAAGAGTGTGGTCCCGAGCAGCAACGAGATGACGTGTTGGCTCGTGGCACTTTTTAGATCGAACTGCGAAAGCACGACGATCGTGGCAATCGTCGCCGGTATGCTGCCGAGCGAAAGCAGCCCGACCAGGACCCAGTCGATCGAGCGTGCCGCCGCATGCACGAGGCTGCCGACGGTCTTGGTGGACGCCGCAAACAAGAGATCGGTGCCGACCGCCGTGACCGGATGCACGCCGAACAGCAAAATGAGCAGCGGCGTCATCAATGATCCGCCGCCGACGCCGGTCATGCCGACCAAAAAGCCGACGGCAAAGCCGGAAGCAACGTAGAGCGGGTCGATCATGAGCGCACTCCGATCAGGTTCCCGCAGATTGCGCTGCGCTTAAGGCTGCGCCGGCTCCGCCACGGCTTTGCCGCCGCCGGCGTTATGCAGGCCGCACTCTTTCTTGCCGTCCTGCTCCCACCACCACCGCCCGGCCCGTTCCGGTTCGCCCGGCGCGATCGCGCGCGTGCACGGCGCGCAGCCGATCGACGCAAAACCGCTTCCGTGCAGTGGATTGAGCGGAATCCGGTGCGCGGCGACGTAGCTCTGCACCGCCTCGCGGGTCCAATCGAACAGCGGACTGAACTTGAGCAGGCCGCGGGCGTCGACGGCGGTCAATGCGGTCGCCCCGCGATGGCCCGACTGGTCGGCGCGAAGACCGACGATCCAAGCCGCCGCTCCGGCCAGCGCGCGGTTGAGCGGCTCCACCTTGCGCACGTGACAGCAGGCCGTCCGCGCCGCGCGCGAGGCGTAGAAGCCGTTGATGCCATGCGCGGCCACCAGGCTTTCGAGCTTGCCATGCTCCGGATAGATCGCGCGAATGCGGCGGCCGTAGCGCTCTTCGGTTTCGCTCCAAAGCTGATAAGTCTCGGGAAACAGCCGGCCGGTATCGAGCGTCACCACGTCGATGTCGATATCCTGCTCATGCAGCATGTGCAGGATGGCCTGATCTTCCAATCCGAAGCTCGTCGTGAAAACCAGCCGGCCCGCAACCTCGCGGCAAAAGCGAGCGAGCCGTTCGGGCGCCGGCAAAGCGTCCAGAAGCGCGTTGAGGCGGCCGGCTTGCGCAGCGAGCGGCGTGCCCTCTTGGGCGCGGCCGCGCGCGCCGGCCGGATCGCCGTCGCGTGCAAGAATGGGCCCGCCACCGGAAATCCTGCCGGCGAAGTCGAGCACGAGGCGTCCGGTGCGCGGATTCTGCACATGGACATCTGCGGCGATGGGGTGCGTCAGGGCAATCTCGATCTCGCCGATATGATTGCGCGCAATCGCCTGCGCCTTGCTGGGCGCGAGCTCACCCGGATCGATCGCATTCTCGATCAGCGTGACCTTGCCGGAACATTCGGCCGTGCCGACGCGCACGCCGACATTGCTGCCGACGCACAGCGCTTGCTCGTGCAGCCAGAAGACTCGCGCGCGCAAAAGCCGCGCCGCCGTGGCGGATTGCTGCGGCGACGCGATCATGTCGCCGCGCTCGACGAAAATCTGATCATCCAGCGTAAGCCCGATCGACTGGCCGGCACGCGATGCTGCCGCAAGCGGCGAGCCGGCCAAAGCGGGCCACTGCTCGATCGACCGCACGCGCGCGGTGGCGCCGCGCGGCAGAACCACAATCTCGTCGCCGACCGCAAGCCGGCCGCTCTCGATCCGGCCTGCCACAATGCGCCGATCGTCGAACCTGTAGACCGCCTGCACCGGGATGCGCAGCGGCAGTTCGGCCAACGGCTTGGCCGGCGTGAAGCTCTCGAGCATTTCCAGCACCGTTGGACCCGAATGCCAGGCGAGGGCAGGCGTGCGTTGCGCCACGCCGTCGCCATGGCGCGCCGCCGCCGGGACGATGGTGACCGCCGAAAAGCCGAGCTCCGACAGCTCGCCCGCAACCGCTGCTTTAATCTCGACAAACCGGCTCTGGGCGTAGCCGACGCGGTCCATCTTGTTGACGACGACGGCCAATTGGGAAATTCCCAGGATATGCAGCAGATGAACGTGACGACGGGTCTGCTCGCGTACGCCTTCGGCGGCGTCGATCACCAAGAGCGCGGCGTCGGCCTGCGCCGCGCCGGTGACCATGTTGCGTACGAATTCGGCATGGCCGGGCGCGTCGATCAGCACGACGTCGCACGAGGCGGTCCGCAGCCGGATTTGGCTGGTGTCGAGCGTGATGCCCTGGTCGCGCTCGGTCTGCAGCGCATCGAGCAAAAACGACCATTCGAAGGCGACGCCGCGGCGGTCGCTGACCGCGTTGATGGTTTGCAGTTTGCCTTCCGGCAAACTGCCGGTCTCGTGCAGCAGCCGGCCGATCAGTGTCGACTTGCCATGATCGACGTGGCCGACGATGACGACGCGCAGCAGCGGCCGGTTAGGCGTCTGATGCCCCGGCAGGATCTTGTCGTTGGGAAGCATGTTCATGGCAGGATAAATTCCGCGATCTCATCAAAGGTAACCGGTCACGCGCAGGCGTTCGAACGCGTCCTCGGCCTCGTGATCCATCGCCCGGCCGGCGCGCTCGGGAATAGTGGTGGCCTCGAGTTCGGCGATGATGTCGTCGATGCTTGCCGCATCGGAAGCGTGCGGGAACGTGATGTCGGTGTCGCCGAGCGAGCGGTATCGTTTGCCGTTGCGGGCCAGGTAGAGCGGAATGATCGGCAGGCCCTCGCGCCTGGTGTAGCGCCAGATGTCAATCTCGGTCCAATGCAGGATCGGATGGATGCGCATATGCGCGCCGGACGGCGGCGCGGCGTTGAAGTGATCCCAGAACTCGGGCGCCTGGTCGCGCACGTCCCAGCGCCCTTCGATCCCGCGCAGCGAAAACACGCGCTCCTTGGCCCTGGTCGGCTCTTCGTCGCGGCGTATTCCGGCGATAAGGCCGTCAAAACCGTATTTCGCCAGCGCGAGTTTCAGTCCTTCGGTCTTGCGGGCGGCCGAACGCGCGGCAGGCGGCAAGGTCGGATCGACTGCTTCAACGGGCGGGCACGGCTCGACCTTCAGGTCGAGATTCCATTCCACGGCGTAACGCTCGCGAAAGGCGTACATTTCGGGGAATTTCTTGCCGGTATCGACGTGCAGCACCGGGAAGGGCACGCGGCCGAAGAACGCCTTGCGCGCGATCCAGATCATCACATTGGAGTCCTTGCCGAGCGACCATAACAATCCAATGCGCCGCAGCCGGGCGAACGCCTCGCGCAAGATGAAGATGCTTTGCGCCTCGAGATCGTCGAGCCGGCTCACGGGCGCGACTCCGCCCGCGCGGCGCGTCCGGTGTTTGCGGCGATGCGAAGGACCGCCTCTCCAGGGCGACGGAAAGATGGCACGCGTTCCATGATGAACTTCCCACGTAGTAGAATATTTTTCCATATCGCCCTGTGCTTGTCGTTGTATATGGAAAATAATTTTCGTCAACCCAAAGAATTCGCGCGCCTAAATTTTTCCAGCGCGACTCGCCCGGCGCGCCGGCGCCCGGCGTGCGCGGCGGCTAAATCGTCAAGCTGTCGAGGACGCGGTCGCTGGCGGCGATGCGTGTCGAGGCGTTCTGTCGCTCATTGTCCTTGAATGGATGCTGAACCGCGGAACTTCTATTCGTACAAAAAGTCCAGCACCGCGGTCTCCGCCAGCACTGCTTCGGGAATCGAGTGGCGCGCCGAACGGGCGCGCTCTTCGGCGCTTTGCGTGGCCTGCAGGTAGGCGCCGAGATGGCGCGCGCGTTCGATGATTTTTTGCCCGGCCGGCAGGCGCTCGGCCTCGAAGCGGCGGAGCCCGCTCGGCACGTCGGCGGCATCGAGCGCTGCGGCCAGCGCCGCGGCATCGTCGGCGGCCTTGGAGACGCCGGCGGCGACGTGCGGCCGCGCCACGAAGGCAGCGTCGCCGACGATGGCGACGCGGCCGAAGGCAAGCCGCGGACTTTCTAGATCGTAGATCGGCTGTAAGAGCGGCTCGTCGATCAGGCGCACGATGGCGCGGAATTGCGGCGGCAAGAGCCGCTCCGCCGCGGCGCGCATGGCGGCGACGGCATCGCGGCGAATGAGCGGCGGCGGAATCGAGATCGAGTGGGTGACGCCGCTGTCGTCGGTCAAAAGCCACGGCAGCTCGGTCGCTTCGTCGGCCGGCCGGTACCACACTACATTGTAGCGGCGCTGTCCGGGGCGCAAATCGCCGTTCGGGCCGGCGATGGGATAGAACAAGCATTGCTCGCCGGGCGGCAGGCAGAACGCCATCGAGTCGAACAGCTCGCGGTGAATCTCCGGCGGGATCGCGCTCTCGGGGAGCAGCGCACGCCAGCAGCAATAGCCGGCATAGAGCGGAACGATGTCGGGCAGGCATTGGCCGCGCACGGTCGAGCGCAGGCCGTCGGCGCCGATCAGCACGTCGGCCTCGACCGCGCCGCCGTCGGCAAAGCGCGCGAGCACCCCGTTGCCGGTGTCTTCGAATGCCTTGAACGCACGGCCGCGATGATAATGCGCGGATGGAAACGCGTCGCGCAGCACGCGGTAGACCCGCTCCCAGGCGGTCAGCACCTGCGGGCACACGACAGTCAGGGTGACGCGGCCGTCAACGTCGAGCAGCTTGCGGGTTTGCGCCACGACGCCCAGATCGCTGGTGTCGAGGCCGAGTGCGTCCAGATGTGCGATCAACTCGGCCTGCGCGACGATGCCGGCGCCGCGGCCGGCAAGCTCGCTCTCCCGCTCGAAAACCTCGACCGTCCAGCCGCGGCGCGACAGCATGACGGCGGCGAGGAGCCCGCTCATCGAGCCCCCGATCACCAGCGCGCGGCGTTTTCCCCT
>JASHSE010000540.1 GCA_030036975.1 Xanthobacteraceae bacterium
CAGCGTAAAACCGTGGCCGAGCGGGCCGGCGATGTTGAAGTCATCGCCCGGCTGGAGCGTCGCCATGCCGCGGGTGCCGCGGCCCTCGGTCTTGTAGAGAAACTCGATCCGGCCGTTGGCCTTGTCGACCCGATAAACGCTCATCGGCCGGCGCATCCACACCTCGGCGCCGTCGGGCGAGGGACAGAGCAGGTGAAACATCTGCCCCGCATAGGCCGTAAGTGCGTGCGGGTGCACCTTGAGGACGACGAGCTTGTATTCGTCGTTGACGGCAGCGTTGGCGACAACAGTGCCGATGAACTCGCCCACCGGGCGCTGCGGATAGGGATCGACGTCGCCGACGCGCAGCGCGGAATTGGTGTAGTTGGCGTTCGGGTCCACGGGCATAACCATAGGGATGGTGAGCAGTTGTGTCAATTTTGGAGCAGTACGAAACCCACTGAAATTCGCGCGACCCGAGCGATCATCAGCCATAGAGCAGCGTGAGATTTATTCTGTGATTATCGTATCCTGACGCGAATTTCGGGCGGTCAGAGTGGTGAAATAGACGCGAGCGGAACAGCACGGCCCGGTTCTGGCTGTAGGCTACATTGAGGCTGTTCTCGCCGTTTTGTTCCAAAAATGTGACAATCCGCTCCCGGTCCTCCTCGTAGTCCTTGATCTCCCAATCTTCGGGCGGCGGCGCGAGGCAGACCACGAGACCGCCATGCGCGGGGTTGAGATTGGCTTGCGTCGGCGTGACCCAGAAATTGACGCTCACGGCGGCATCGTCGGCGTGAACGTCAACTGCCGCTTGCGCTTGCAGGCCTTTGAAGGTCCAGGCCTGGGACAGCGCATGCGCCCCGAGAATCTCCGGGAACGCACGGCGGAGTTCGTCCGCGATCTGCAGAACGAGCGGACAGGCGAGGCCGTCTTCGAGATATGATGCGACAAAGCCGTCGATATGGGAGAAGTCGTGCCAGATCGTGCTCTCCAGCAAGAACCGCCGCAATGAACCGAGCGCTTGCGGCGTGAGCAGATCGTCAACTGCCACCGCGCCCTGCGCATCGAACTGCGCGGTCAGGGTCGCGCCATCCGTCCGATCGTTGACGGCGCGGCCGGCAAGCTCGGGCGTTTCGCGTAAATGGATCGGCGTGTTGTAGTCGCCGCCCAAGGCGTCGAGCTGCCCGTCCGACAGCGTCGTCGGCTCGTCCGCGATTTGCTCGGCGATCGCATGATAATTGCGCGCCAAAGACTCGAAGCGGATGCAGTCGCGCGTTCGCTGCGCCAGATAAAGAAACTGCTCGGCATCGTGTTCGAGTTTTTGGCGCGTCGCCGTGGTCAACGATTTGAGTGCGATGCCGGTGCGGTCGTCGCCGCGCCGCAGCTCGTAGGTGCGCGCCAAATGGTCGAGTGCGCGCCCGCGCTCGCCTTGCGCCAGCCAGAGGAAGCCGAGGGCGCGATGCGCCTGGTAATGTTCTGGCTCAAGTTGAGCGGCGCGGCCGAAGGCCTTGATCGCAGCTTGCGTTTCGCCGAGCCGCAACAGCGCGACGCCGCAATTGAAGTGCGCCGAGACGAAGCCGGGGTCGGCTTTGAGCGCGTCCTCGAAACAGCCGATCGCCTCGCGGTGACGGCCCTGCGCCGCGATGGCCGCGCCGAGGTTGTGCGTCACTGCGGCATCGGCCGGCACGATCGCCAACGCCGCCCGATAGGCGCGCTCGGTCGCCGCCAGCCGCCCCGCTTGAAAGTGGCTCATGGCGTCGGCGACGAGGGCGCGAAATTCGTCTGCTGTCTGCTTCGCCAAATGCTGCTTCGCCAAGTTCGTCTCCGCACCGCAATCTTACCCATCCGCCGTACAGAAATTGGAGAAAATTTTGATTTTGGTACACCGGGTGGCTAGAGTACCGCGACTTTTGCGGCGGCAGCTGCCCTCGCTGCCACCGCCGGCGTTAAGATTGCCGGATCGTCCGGTCAGGCCCGGCGCTGCCAGTGCCAAGGAAGAAAGCCAATGACAGCCTTCGCGGACAAAGCGGTGATGGCCGAGCTGACGGCGAAGATGCTGCTCGAGGTGGATGCGGTACGCTTCATGACCGACAAGCCGTTCATCTACACCTCGGGCTGGGCGAGCCCGGTCTATACCGATTGCCGGCGGCTGATCTCGTTTCCGCGCGTGCGCCGGACGCTGGTCGATTTCGGCGTCACCACAGTATTGCGCGACGTCGGCTTCGAGCAGTTCGACGCGGTGGCTGGCGGCGAGACCGCCGGCATTCCGTTCGCCGCCTGGATGGCCGACCGGCTGATGCTGCCGATGCAATACGTGCGCAAGAAGCCGAAAGGATTCGGCCGTAACGCCCAGATCGAAGGCCACATCGAAGACGGCGACCGCGTGCTCTTAGTCGAAGACATGACCACCGACGGCCGCAGCAAGGTCAATTTCTGCCGCGCGCTGCGCGGCGCCGGCGCCGTCGTCGACCACGTCTTCGTGTTCTTCTTCTACGACATCTTTCCGGAGGGCAAAAAGATCCTGGGCGATCTCGGCGTCACCTTGCACGCGCTGGCCACCTGGTGGGACGTGCTGGAAGCCGCCAAGCAGAGCGGCAAATTCGACAAGGGCAAGCTCAAGGACGTGGAAAAGTTCATGAAGGATCCGGCCGGCTGGTCGAAGGCGCACGGCGGCGTCGCCGCCGCAGCGGAGTGATTACCCCTGCCGCAAGGGAGAGGGAAGAGAAAGTCAGAGAGCGAAAACAAAATGCCGAACGAAGTTGCGGATGTGATCGTGGTCGGTGCCGGCAATGCGGCGTTCTGTGCGGCGCTGGCGGCACAGGAGAACGGCGCCAAGGTGTTGATGTGCGAAGCGGCGCCTGAAGACGAATCCGGCGGCAACAGCCGCTTCACCGCCGGCTCGATCCGCGTCGTCTATAACGGCGTCGACGACATCAAGACGCTGGTGCCCGATCTTACCCCCGCCGAAATCGAGACCACCGACTTCGGCACCTACACGGCCGACCAATTCTTCGACGACATGGCGCGCGTCACGCAAAACCGCGCCGATCCGGATCTCGTCGAGCTTCTCGTCACCAAAAGCTTTTCATCGCTCAACTGGATGCGCGAAAAAGGCGTGCGGCTCATTCCGATCTACGGCCGGCAGGCGTTCAAGATCGAAGGCAGGTTCAAGTTCTGGGGGGGGCTGACGGTGGAATCGGTCGGCGGCGGACCGGGGCTGATCAACATGCTCATCGCGGCGGCGAAAAAACGCGGCATCGAAATCCGCTACGCAACCCGCGGCCTCGATTTGTTGTTCGACGGCAACCGTGTCGAGGGCGTGCGCGTGCGGCAGAACGGCGAGGTGCGCGAGCTGCGCGGCAAATCCGTCGTGCTCGCCTGCGGCGGCTTCGAGGCCAATCCGGAATGGCGCACGCGCTATCTCGGGCCGGGCTGGGACCTCGCCAAGGTGCGCGGCTCCCGCTACAACACCGGCGACGGCATCCGCATGGCGCTCGACATCGGCGCGGCGCCGCGCGGCAACTGGTCGGGTTGCCACGCCGTGCAATGGGAAATGAACGCGCCCGAGTTCGGCGACCTCGCCGTCGGCGATCAGTTCCAGAAGCATTCCTACCCGTTCTGCATCCTGATCAACGCCACCGGCCAGCGCTTCGTCGACGAAGGCGCCGATTTCCGCAATTACACCTATGCCAAATACGGCCGCGTGGTGCTGGAGCAGCCCGGCCAGTTCGCCTGGCAGGTGTTCGATCAGAAAACCAAGCACCTGCAGCGCGACGAATACAAGATCCGGCAGATCACCAAGGTGACGGCGAACACCATCGAAGAGTTCGCCAAAAAGCTCGAAGGCGTCAACGCCGCCGAGTTCCTCAAGACCATCAAGGAATATAACGCCGCGGTGCGCGCCGACGTGCCGTTCAACCCGAACGTCAAGGACGGCCGCGGCACGGTCGGCCTTGCCGTCAACAAGAGCAACTGGGCCAACATCATCGATACGCCGCCGTTCGAGGGCTACGCCGTGACCTGCGGCGTCACCTTCACGTTCGGCGGCTTGCGCATCAACACCGACGGCGAAGTGCTCAACACCGATTATCAGCCGATCCGCGGCCTGCATGCGGCGGGCGAACTGGTCGGCGGCCTGTTCTATTTCAATTATCCGGGCGGCTCGGGCCTGATGTCCGGCACCGTGTTCGGCAAGATCGCCGGCACGTCGGCGGCGCGCGCCGGCAGGAACTAAGATGGACGTCAAGCTCAAGCGGCCGCTCAACGAACTCGGCGCGGTCGAGATCGCGGAAAAAATCGCCGCGGGCGAGGCGACGTGCGAGGCAGTGGTGCGCGACTGCCTGGCGCGCATTGCGGCGCGCGACAATGTCGTCAAGGCCTGGGTGAATTTCGATCCGGAGATTGCGCTCGCGCAAGCCCGCGTGCTCGACCGCGGCCCGCGGCGTGGTCCGCTGCACGGCGTGCCGATCGGTCTGAAAGACACGATCGACACGTTCGACATGCCGACCGAAATGGGCTCGCCGATCTATCGCGGCCACCGGCCGAAAGCGGACGCCGCCTGCGTCGCGCTGTTACGCCGCGCCGGCGCCATTATCCTCGGCAAAACCGCGACCTGCGAATTTGCCGGCAGCGAGCCGCCGCAAACCACCAATCCGCACAACGCGGCGCACACGCCGGGCGGCTCGTCGAGCGGCTCGGCTGCGGCGGTCGCCGACCACATGGTGCCCGCCGCGCTCGGCACCCAGACCGGCGGCTCGGTGCTCCGCCCGGCGTCGTTCTGCGGTGTGTTCGGTTACAAGCCGACCTACAACACCATCAACAAGGCCGGTACTTGGCCGGCCGCCGACTCGATCGACACCATCGGCTGGCTGACGCGCTCGATCGACGACATGGAAATGCTGACGTCAGTGCTCCGCATGCAGACGCCAACAGCGCCCGTGCAATTGAGCGCGCCGCCGCGCATCGGAGTGTGGCGCACGGATTTGTGGGACACCGCGCAGGACGAAAGCAAAGCCGCGGTGGAGCAGGCCGCGAAAGCACTCGGCAAAGCCGGCGCCAACGTGCGCGATTTCGAGTTGCCGGCTGCGTTCACCGGCTTGCACGTTATCGCCCGCTCGACGGTCGCCTTCTACGAGCGCGCCGCCTGCATGGCGTTCGCCTGGGACCGGCATCGCGACCGGCTGTCGGCGCAAATGCGCCGCTACATCGAGAATGGCCACAAAATTTCGCGGGACGAGTACGTGGCCGGCATGAAGAAACTTGACGAATGCCGCGTGCTGCTCGGTCCGGTGTTTGAGCAATTCGACGTGCTCCTGGTGCCTTGCGTGCCCGGCGAGGCGCCGCACGGTCTCGGCGCCACCGGCGATCCGAAACTGCAGGCGATCTGGACCGCGCTGCATACGCCCAGCATGACGTTGCCGACCCACCGCGGTCCCAACAACCTGCCGGTCGGCATTCAACTCGTGGGCCAGCGCTACGAAGACGATCATCTGTTCGCCTGCGCGCGCTGGATCTGGGACGCGATCGGCAACGAGGAGATGGTGGGAGTGCGGCCGTGACTACCCTTCCTCCGTCATGCGCGGGCTTGACCCGCGCATCCGTGCAGCGTTTCAGTTTGCTCGATGTCAGGATGGATTGCCGGGTCAAGCCCGGCAATGACGACGCATAATGGAATTCGATAATTCATTCGACGTGCCGCTGCCGCCCGAGCGGGCATGGGCCCTGCTCATGGACATTCCGCGTATCGCGCCCTGCATGCCGGGCGCGGAGCTGAGCGAAGTCGTCGACGCGCAGAACTATAAAGGCAAGATCGCAGTGCGGCTCGGGCCGGTGGCGCTGGCGTTTGCCGGGCGCGTGCAGATCGACGCGATGGACGACGCCAACCGCAGCGCGCGGGTCAGGGCACAGGGCAGCGATGCCAAGGGCCGCGGCGCCGCCAATGCCACCGCGACGTTTCGCATCGAGCCAACCGGCGACGGCTCAAGGGTTTTGATCCACACCGATCTCATGCTGTCCGGGGCGGTGGCGCAATACGGCCGCGGTGTCGGCATGATCCAGGCCACCGCGGCGCAGATCATCGGCCAATTCGCCGGCAATCTGCGCGCCCGGCTGGCCCGCGAAGCTCCGCCGGCCGCGCCGCCGCCGCCGAGCGCTACGACGGCGCCGCCTGCAGCGGCCGCATCGCGGCATCAGAGCACGCAGACGGCGGTCCCGCCGCCGATGCCGGCGGCGAAACCGATCTCCGGCCTATCGCTCCTGGCGCGCGTCATCTGGCAGCAAATCGTCGCGCTGTTCACCAGGCGGCGAACTTGACGGCCGCTCGCGGAAGCGCGACCACCACGCCACCGCTATCGACGAGCGGAAAACCGTGAGCGAACTGATTGGCGCGCGCATCCGGCGCATTGAAGACGAGCCGCTGTTGCGCGGCGCTGCTCGCTTCGTCGATGACCTCAATTCGCCAGGCGTGCTGACAGCCGCGTTCGTGCGCAGCCCGCATCCCCACGCGCTGATCCGCAGCATTGATGCCGATGCGGCGAGCGCCTGGTCGGGCGTAACCGCAGTGCTCACGCTCGATGACCTTGCGCCGGTCTTGAAAAACCGGCGCATGACGCGCTTTTCCAATTCCGGCACGCGGCTCGACCAGAGCTGGGCCTTCGCGCTTGCCGATGGCGAAGTGTCGTTCGTCGGCGAGCCGGTCGCGATTGTCATCGCGGCCGATCGCTATATCGCGGAGGACGCCGCCGCTCTCGTTGCCGTCGATTACGACGTACTGCCGGCGGCGATCGATTGCCGTGATGCGGCGCAGGCTCGGCCGGTGCGTCGCGAGCTCAAGTCGAATCAGGTCATGTCGTATCGGGTCGGCTTCGGCGACATCGATGCCGCCTTCTCTGGCGCCGCGCATGTGCTGCACGAGGATCTCTGGATCCATCGCGGCGCCGGCCACTCCATCGAGTGCCGCGGCATTCTGGCGGAAATTTCCGACCGCGGCACAAATATCTGGGCGTCGACGCAAAAGGCCCACGACCTGATGCACGCGTTCGCCGATTACGTCGCGCTCGACGAAAGCCGCTTGCGGGTGGCGACGCCTGCAGTCGGCGGCGGCTTCGGGCCGAAGCTCTGCGTCTATCCCGAAGACGTGGCAGTGGTTGCGGCGGCGACCTTGCTGCACCGCTCGGTCAAATGGACCGAAGACCGCCGCGAGTATTTCACCAACGCGGTGCAGGAGCGCGACCAATATTGGTCGATCGAGATCGCCGCCGACGGCGATGGCCGCGTGCGCGGCGTCCGCGGCCGGCTCGTTCACGACCTCGGCGCCTACGCGCTGCAAGACGTGAACCTGCCGTACAACTCGGCGACCACGCTGACCGGCCCTTATATCGTGCCGGCGCTGGCGATCGATGTCGCCGTGATGCACACCAACAAGACGCCGGTCTCTTCGGTGCGCGGCGCCGGTTATCCGCAGGCGGCGTTCGCCATGGAGCGGCTGCTCGATCGCCTGGCGCGCGAGCTGAAAGTCGATCGGGCCGAATTGCGCCGCCGCAATCTGATACCGGCCGAGAAAATGCCTTACGAAAAGCCGCTCAAGACGCGTGCCGGCGAGACGGTGCAGTACGACAGCGGCGATTATCCCGGCTGTCAGGCCGAATTGCTGCGGCACGCCGGCTGGGACGATTTTCCGCGGCGGCAGCGCGAGGCGCGAGCGAACGGCCGCTATGTCGGCATCGGTCTCGGCCACGGCGTCAAAGGCACCGGCCGCGGTCCATTCGAGTTCGGCGGCGTGCGGGTGTCGCCGACCGGCCATATTTTTGTTTCGACCGGCGCCGCGGCGATGGGGCAGGGGCTCGCCACGGCGCTGGCGCAGATCTGCGCGCAAACCTTTGGCGTGCGCGCCGAGGATGTGACTGTTGTCGCCGGCGACACCGCAGTTGCCGCGCTCGGACTCGGCGGCTTCGCCAGCCGCCAGACCGTCACCGCCGGCTCGTCCGTGCACATCGCGGCGCAAAACGTCGCCGCCAAGGCGCGCAAGCTGGCAAGCCACGTGCTGGAAGCCGCCGAGGATGATCTGGAATTCGCCGACGGCGAGGTGCGCGTGGTCGGCGCGCCGCAATTGTCGGTCAAGCTTGGCGAGCTGGCGCGCATTCTCAAAGGCGCGCCAGGCTACGGCTTTCCGCCCGGCATCGATCCCGGACTGCAGGCCGACGCGATGTTCCGCATCGACCGGCTCGCCTACGCCAATTCGTGCCATTGCGCCGAGGTCGAAGTCGATATCGACACCGGCGCCGTGCGCATCGTGCGCTATGTCGCGCTCCAGGATTCCGGCCGGCGCGTCAATCCGGTCATCGTCGAAGGCCAACTACACGGCGGCATCGCCCATGGCGTCGGCAACGCGCTGTTCGAGTGGATGGGCTACGATGCGTCCGGCCAGCCGGTGACCACGACGTTCGCCGATTATCTGTTGCCGACCGCGACCGAGCTGCCGCGGTTCGAGGCGCTCTATAAAGAGACGCCGTCGCCGCACAATCCGCTGGGCGTCAAGGGCGTCGGCGAGCTCGGCGTCATTCCGGCCGCAGCGGCTTTGATCTCCGCGATCGAGGATGCGCTGTCGCCGTTCAACGTCCGCATCGCACAGATGCCGATCACGCCCGGCAAGATCGTCGCGCTGATCGCGCAGGCGCGGAAGGTTTAGGTTCCGCTCGTTCCCGCGAAAGCGGGGACCCAGTCGCTGGATTCCCGCTTGCGCGGGAATGAGCGGAAGTGACATCCCCCGAGTGTTTAGCTTTGACGCGTGCCCGCGGCTGGCGCACACTGCATTATCGACAGGGAGAGGCGACATGAGACGCTTCGCATGCGGCGCCCGCATCGCGCTCGGCGCGGCGCTCGCCGTCGCGGTTTTGTCGACCGTGCCGGCACGGGCGGCCGATTACCCGACCCGGCCAATTCATCTCATCCTGCCGTTTCAGCCCGGCGGCTTTGTCGATTTTTCCGGTCGCGTGCTGGGCCAGAAACTCGGCGAGGTTTTGGGCCAGCCGGTCATTCCTGAAAACCGACCCGGCGCCGGCGGCATCGTCGGCGTCGATTACGTCGCCCATTCGGCGCCCGACGGCTACAACGTCGTGCTGATCGATCCCAGCATCGTCGCCAATCCGACGCTGCGGAAATCGATGCCATACGATGTGTTCAAGGATCTGGTCACGGTCTCGATCATCAACGCGTCGCCCGAAGTTCTGGTGATCACCCCACAGCTCGGCATCAAGACTTATGCCGAGCTTGTCGCCTATGGCAAAGCCAATCCGGGCAAGCTCAATTACGGCTCCGCCGGCGTCGGTACCACGCCGCATCTCGCCGGCGAGATGTGGAAGGCGCGCACCGGCATCGAGGCGACGCACGTTCCCTACAAGGGCATCGGCCCGTCCTACGTCGATCTGATGAGCGGCAAGATCCAGATGGAGTTCTCCAGCATGGCCGGCGCGCTGCCGTTCACCTCGAAAGGCAGCGTCATCGCGGTCGCCACCACCGGCGCTAAGCGGCCGGACGTCTATCCGGACATTCCGACCATGGAGGAAGCCGGCTTGCCGGGTTTTGAGATCGATCTCTGGCTCGGGGCTTATGGGCCGGCGAAAATGCCGCCGGATGTTTTGGCAACACTCAACCGCGGCATCGCCAAGGCGCTGCAGGACGACGATTTGAAAAAGGCGTATGCCAAATTCGGCCTCACACCGCGCGGTACCAGTGTGGCCGAGGGCGCGGCGTTCACCCGGTCGGAATACGAGAAATGGAAGAAGGTCATTCTCGACGCCCACATTTCGCTGGATTGAGCGGCTGACGCCTCGCCGATTGCGGCAGGATGAGAAAGCAAGTTCGCGATGGCCCAAAAACCATGGCCCACCGAGTTGCGGCTGCACAAGGATCGCAAGGCTCTCACCGTGACCTTCGACGGCGGCGAGAGCTTTGCGCTTAACGCCGAGTATCTGCGCGTGCGCAGCCCGAGCGCCGAAGTCCAGGGCCATTCGCCGAGCGAGCGGCGTATCGTCGCCGGCAAACAGGACGTGCACATCCTCGAATTGCATCCGGTCGGCAATTACGCGGTGCGGCTCGTGTTCGACGACCTGCACTCGACCGGAATTTTCAGCTGGGATTATCTCCACGAACTCGGCAGCAACCGCGAACAATACTGGCGCGACTATCTCGCCGAGCTTGAGGAGAAGAATCTGTCGCGTTCACCGGTGCGGTGATTGTACTTGATTTCATAGATGGTACGTCCCGCTGGCGCGGCCTGGTTGTTTTCGGGTAGAATCGGCGCGGCGGCTGAACATGCCGCAAAGAAAGGGAGAAATTGCGATGAAGGTGGGTATGTTTGCCGTCATATTACTGGGAGCCGGCACGCTCCTGACCGGCCAGGCTTCGGCCCAGGCGCCGGATCTGAACGCCATTCCGGACAAGATGCCGTTCGCCACACCGTATGGCCCGCCGATCTCGATGGATCGCGCCAATGCGGTGATCGCGGCCGGCGTGGCCGAGGCCAAGAAGCGCGGCTGGGACATGAACATCGCGGTCGTCGATCCCCACGGCGACCTGAAAGCCTTTGGCCGCATGGATAACGCGCAGTTCGCTTCGATCTCGATTGCCCAGCACAAGGCGCGTGTCGCCGCGCGCTATCGGCGGCCGAGCAAAGCGTTCGAAGAAGGCGTGACGAAGGCCGGCCTCAACTACCTCATGACGCTCGACGACGTCATCGCCTCGCGCGGCGGCATTCCGCTGGTCGAGAACGGCAAGATCATCGGCGCGGTCGGCTGCTCCGGCGGCACCGGCTCGCAGGACGAGGCGGTGTGCACGGCGGCCGCCGCGCTCGTCAACAAATAAACGGCGCGGCGGCGCGCGGCTGGCGCGCGCCAAGTCACGCGGGGGCGGCGATTCGCCGTCCTCGCGCTGTGTCTGTCATCACCCGCGTAAGCGGGTGATCCAGTAATCACCGGCTCAACAGGTGTATGCTGGATGCTCCGCTTTCGCGGAGCATGACAGTTGAGTTTTTCGCGTGCATATGCCGAGTGCTAGGTTGCGATCGTAAAAGAGGAAAAGACATGCGAGCCTACCAATTGCCCAAGGGCGGCGCCGGCGTCGAGGCGCTGACGCGCGTCGAGCGACCCGATCCGCCGAGGCCGGCGCACCGCCAGGTGCTGGTGCGAGTGCGGGCCTGCTCGCTGAATTTCCGCGATCTCGGCATCGCGCGCGGCTCTTACCGCATGCCGGTCCGCGACAATGTTATTCCGTTGTCCGACGGCGCCGGCGAGGTGGTCGAGGTTGGGCCCGGCGTCACCCGCTGCAAAGCGGGCGACCGCGTCGCCGGCAACTTCTTTCAGCGCTGGGCCGGCGGCGAGCCGGCGCCCGACGCGCACGCCAGTGCGCTCGGCGGCAGCATCGACGGCATGCTCGCCGAATATGCACTGCTCGAAGAGGACGGCGTGGTAAAAATTCCGTCGCACCTGTCGCTCGAGGAAGGCGCGACGCTGCCATGCGCGGCCGTCACCGTCTGGCACGCCATGATCGAGCACGCCAGGCTGAAAGCCGGCGACACCGTGTTGTTGCAGGGCACCGGCGGCGTGTCGATCTTCGGCCTGCAATTCGCCCGCGCCATGGGCATTGCCGCCATCATCACCTCGTCGAGCGACGAGAAATTGCAGCGCGCCAAGGCGCTCGGCGCCGCCCACGGCATCAACTACAAGGCCAATCCGGACTGGGAGAAGGCGGCGGTCGAATTCACCGGCGGCCGCGGCGTCGATCACGTCGTCGAAGTCGGCGGCGCCGCGACACTGACGCGCTCGTTCGGCGCCATCCGCGTCGGCGGCAAGATCACGCTGATCGGCGGCTTGAGCGGCGGCGCCAGCGAGCTCAATCCGGGCCTGATCTTCGCCCGCCGCGCCAACGTCCAGGGCATCTCGGTCGGCTCGACGCAAATGTTCATGGCGATGAACCGCGCCATCGAGGTCAACGGCATCAAGCCGGTGATCGACAAAGCGTTCGGCTTCGACGAGGCGCAAGCCGCCTATCGCTACATGGCCTCAGGCGCGCACTTCGGCAAGATCGTGATCAGAGTGGGGTGATCGCCTGGCGTGGCGACGACGCGCCGCGCGCATCGGTCAGACGCCGTCGGCCGGCAGCCTTGATGGCGCGCGTCGTGGTCATGCCGCAGGACGGGCAGGTGTAGGTGATTTCCTCCAGGTCAGATGTCCGCGGCGACTTTTTCGGATGCGACGGCGCCGTCGCCGTCCTGCAACCGGGGCAGCGCACGATCGGCAGCGGCCCTGTGGTCTCTCGCGTGGTGCAGATGAGCTTGAACAAAGCGGTTCCCGTCCATGACGCAACGTCTCTGCATGGAGAGATAACCGCCATGTCGGCAATGGAGTTTCGTAGCCCGGGCGCCGGTGCGGATGGTTCGGAGCTGGTGCGATTGTCAGTTAACCGTCGTCGACGGCGAACTTTATTCGATTATTTGATGGGAGATTTCATTGATTTGATGGCGAGGTGCCCGATTTTTTGACTTCGGCGAGCCTCGCTTGGTCGTCCAGTCGTGCTGTCATTGCGCAGTCAAAACGGCGTCGGTAGGCTAGGGATAACGTGGGTAAGCGGGATCGCGCAACTGCAAAGGCCAAGCTGGCCATGCGCAACAAACATGGAGCGGAGAATGACAACCTTGCGGCCGATCGGGCGCGGCATCCAAACGGCGATGTTCATCAGCCGTTGGCTGATGGCGCCCTTCCTTATCGGACTGATTTGCAGCGTTGTCATGGTCGCTATTCGCTTCTTTATCAATCTCGTTTCCTTGGCGATCCGCCTGCCCGTCGAATCCTGGCAAGATCTGGTGGTCGACATCCTCAATCTGATCGACCTTACACTGATGGCAAATCTCGTGCTCATCGTCGCTTTCTCGGCATATGGGAATTACATTCGCAAGATCGACAACGCGGATCATTCCGATTGGCCGCCCGGCCTGATCGATATCGACTTCTCGGCGATGAAGCAGAAGCTGCTTGGTTCGATTGCCGGAATCGCGGCAGTCGACTCGCTGGCGTGGTATCTCGATCTCGAAAATCATGCGGATGCGAGCAAGCTCAGCTGGGCGATCGCCTTTCCGCTCATGTTTGTGGCGGCCATGGTGTTATTGGCCTTGGCCGATCGGTTGGCGCGGCGCTGATGCAAGGCATCCGCCGTTGGTTCAGGCTTAACGGCCGAGGAGCGCGATCAGCCGCCGTGCATCGGCCGGTGCCGCGGCCTTCTGGTCGTTGTCGAAGTAGACGAGCACATCGCGATCTTCGCCCCGAAATGGGACGGCTTTCGTTGTTTGGCGTTTCGCGACGGCACCGCGATCGAATTGCGCTCCAAGTCCGGCCGCTCGATGACGCGATATCTCCCCGATCTGGTCGCGGCGCTCGGCGCCCTTGAGGCGCGGCGGTTCGTGCTCGAAGGAGAGATCGTGGTCGCCGCCGGCAAGGCGCTCTCGTTCGATGCCCTGTTGCAACGCATCCATCCGGCGGCCAGCCGCCTCAGCAAGCTTGCCGCTGTCACCCCGGCGCTGTTGATCGCGTTCGATCTTCTCGTCGGACCTGGTGGAAAATCGGTCGCCGGCAAGCTGTCCGAGCAGCGCCGCGCGGCGCTTCTTTGCAAGATATTGTCGTCCATGCTTGACGCGGCAGTACCAATTGCGATGCTGCACGTCGGCGCGCCGGAAGATCACAAAGCCGGGCTTCAGTTCCTGGGTAAAGGCCATGGGTCAGCGCAATCTGTGCAGAATCTGTGAATCTTTTTTCGTATTCGCGGGAATGACGTTAAATCCATCAGCCGGCCTGCGCCTCACTTCGGCAGGAACGCCTCGGTGTAAAGCGTCGACATGTCGGGCGGCGCATTAACGAGCTTCTGCTCGATGAATGCCCGTTTGAGATTGCTGAGCGACTCGGCGTCGAATTTGCAATCCTTGCTGAACATGCCTTTGGTGGCGTCGTATTCCTTTGCCATCACGCTCCGCGGATAGCCAGTCGCTTCGCTCTCGATTTCGACCGTCTCGGCTTTGTGCGTGGTGATGAAATCGACGGTTTCGAGCCACGCCGCAAGGAAGCCGCGCAGCGTGTCGGGGTCGGTCGCGATCAGATGCTGCGTCGCGTAGATCGCGCCTGCGGCGATATTGCCGACATATTGCGACACCGGAACGAGCAGCCGGCCCTCTTTCTTTTCTTCCCAATTGAAAATGTTCGAGGTCACGGCAATGTCGGCGTCGATCGCATGGGTGCGGAACGCGGCAATCGTGGCGGCGGCGCCGTTGCCGATCGCGACCCGGGTCACGCCGTCCGGACCCCAGCCCTCGTGCTGCGCCAGTTCGCGCGCCAGCCAATCGGTGAGCGAGCCGGCGCTGGAGATGCCGATCCTCTTGCCCTTGAGCTCGCCGATCGCGCGGATCGGCGAATCCCACGGCACGGCGATGCCGATGAACGGGATCGGCGGCGCGTCGTCGCAGACGGCGATGATCGGTGCGCCCTTGGCCACGAACGCCATCTCGGTTCCGGCGCCGACGCCGATATCGATAGAGCCCGCCGCCATGGCCTGTGCCATCTTGCTGCCGCCGGTGAAGTTCGCGATCTTCACATCGAGCCCGTGTTTCTTGAACAGTCCGATCTTGTCGGCGACGTTGACGGGCAGGATCGGCGACGCGTTGGCATCGGCCTTGCCGACGCTGAGCGTGGCGCCGGCCGCGAACGCTGCCGATGTGAAAACGGCCGATTGGCAGGCGGCCAAAAACCCGGCGAGCACGAGGCTTCGCGGCGACCTCTTCGGCATGATGTCCTCCCTGGCTGTGATCGCCGCCCGGCTTGAGTTGCCGGATCGCGCGCGGCGCCGCGACCGGATCACTCCGGCTTGATGTCGGCCTCGCGCATGACCTTGGTCTATTTC
>JASHSE010000541.1 GCA_030036975.1 Xanthobacteraceae bacterium
GGTTCAGCGTGCTAACGAGGGCGACCTTAGATTGGTCAGCCGCCGAGAGGACGTGGCCACCGCACGGCACCGCCAGATCAGACATGTCAACAGCTCCTCCCTCAAGTCCTTCGCTTGTCCGCCAGCCGTAATGCCAACTCCGGCTGCCCCTGATCGCCATACTTGTCGAGAAACTCGCGCACCGCCTGTCGAATGAGCCACGAGGAAGACACTTCCATTCGCTTCGCAACCGCCCCGATCGCGGTGTAGTCGTCTTTATCGACAGTGATAGTCGCGCGGATAAGCCGCTTTTTGCTTGCTGCCATCGCGGCCCCCCTGAGAAGGCGATTCGGCAAGCTAATCATACCAGCATCGTATCAAGCATGCATATTATGCATCACCTCTTGGGTATAGAACATATAGAGAACATTATTATGAAGCCCGGTCAAGGGCAAAAAACTTTTGCGACCTTCGAGGCCGCGCTACGTTATCGATTACCTACCTTCAAAGTTCAAAGGGAAGAGCAGACGGAGCGGGAAGGACCGCTCCGATCGTGTGGACCGCTTTTGTGGGTGCGCTTGGCTCGGTAGCAATGAGTCCTTAGCAGGGAAAGGCGTTCCAACCCGGTGTATCCATACACCGCGCATTAACTTTAATTATCTATGAACTTGCGACAGTCGCGATCGGCGCTGGACTGCCGAAACGTATGCGCGTTCACTGCGCGTGCGGGCTTGCGGCAGCCAGCACAAGAGCCGGCGTGCGTTCCGCGCGGCTCGCTGAGCCATTGTCGAGTGTTCGATGTTCGAAGCGCCGCGTCAGTTCAAGTCAGCCGTTCTCGTCAACGCCAATGCCGCTGCGGTCCCTGCCGCCGATCTCGATCTTGGCAAGATCTGGTCCACGCTTTGGCAGGGCCGCGCCACGATCCTCGCCACCGCGGCCGTGGCGCTGTTCGCCGCCGTGCTGTTCGTGCTCGCCGCGCCGCAGCGCTTCACCGCCGTCACCGAAATTCTGATCGAGCCTACCGACCTGCGCGCCGTCGCCAACGAAGCGACGCCGTCGAGCCAGACGAGCGACACCCAGCTCTTACAGGTCGACAGCCAGGTGCGCGTGCTCACCTCCGACGACGTGCTGCGCCGCGTCGTCGACGGCGAGGGCTTGGCGCACGATCCGGAATTTACCCGCGGCCCGTCGCGGCTGCGCGCCTTGCTTGACCGCATCGCGGCGGCGCTCGGCCGCCGCCAAGCGCTGGCCAAGCCCGATCCGTCGCTCGCCGCGCTCAACGCATTCCGGCGCCGCGTGCAGGTCAAGCGCGCCGAACGCACCTACGTGGTCGATATCAGCGTCACCAGCGAAGACCCCGCCAAGGCGGCGCGGCTCGCCAATGCGGTGGCGCGGGCCTATCTCGCCGAGCAGACTGAAGTGCGGGCCGATGCGGCGCGGCAGGTCTCGCGCTCGCTGACGGGACGGCTCAACGAGCTCAAGCAGAGCGTCGAGACCGCCGAAGACCGCGTGCAGGCGTTCAAGGCCAGCCACAACATCGTCGGCGCCAACGGCGAGCTGGTCAACGAGCAGCAATTGGCCGACCTCAACAACCAGCTCGCCGCGGCGCGCGCCCGCACCGCGGCGGCGAAGGCCCGCCTCGACCAGATCGAGGCGGTGCAACGCTCGAAGACCGAGGCCGGCGCGTTCCCCGAAGCCGTGCAGTCGCAGACCATCGCGGCGTTGCGCAGCCAATACGCCGAGGTGATGCGCCGCGAAGCCGAGCAGACCACCAGCCTGGGCGAGCGCCATCCCGCCGTGATCGAGATCCAGGCCCAGGCCGAGCGGCTCAAGCGCATGATCGGCGACGAAGTCAACCGCATCGCGCTCGCCGCGCGCGCCGATTACGAGAGCGCCAAGGCGAACGAGGATTTGCTCGCCCGCAACGTCGATGCGCTCAAGCAGAGCACGCTCGCCACCAACGCCGCGATGGTGAACCTGCGCGAGCTCGAGCGCGACGTGCAGGCGAGCCGTACCGTGTACGAAGCGTTTTTGGTGCGCGCGCGCGAGACCGGCGAGCAGGAGCGGCTCGATACCAAGAACATCCAGGTGATCTCGAAAGCCGACGTACCGCTGAACCGCAGTTCGCCGCCGTCGTCGTCGCTGATCGCGCTCGGCGCCGTGTTTCTCGGTGTCGCCGCGGGCGCCGGCCTCGTCATGATGCGAACGAGCATGCCGGGCCTGAGCCGACCCGGCGCCGGGTCGGCGCGGCGCAAGCGCGGCGGCTGGCGCGACACAGAATCCGAGCCGGCGCCGGCCGAACTCGCCGCCGGCGTGCCGGTGCTCGCCGTCATGCCGCAAGGCGAAGGCTTTGTGCGCGATGCCGTGCACAATCCCACGTCGCCCGCCGCTAGCGCGATCCGGCAGGTGTACGAGGCGGTGCAGGCGAATCCCAACAAGCGCGGCAGTCCGAGCATCATGGTTGTCGCTTCGGGCGACGATAGCGATGCCGCCGCAGTGGCGCTGACGCTTGCGGCGCAGGCGGCGGCGACGCAGCGCGTGCTGTTGATCGACGCCGATCTCGAGCGGCGGGCGCTGTCGGCGATCGACGCCGACCACGGCGACGCCGGGCTGGTCGACGTTGCGGTCGGACGGCGGCTGTTGTCCGAGACGGTGATCCGCGACCGCGACACCAATCTCAACGTCATTCCCTTCGTTTCGCCCAACAGCCGCCGCGACCGCCGCATCACCGACGAAGACGTCAAGCTGGCGTTCGCCCAGACCAGGACCTTCGATATGGTGATCGTCGCGGCGACCAATGTCAGCCGCGATCCGAGCGCGCGCTTCTTTGCCGGCTTGGTCGATCACATCGTGCTGGTCGGCAAAGCCGACGATGCCGAGGGCACGCTCGACGCTATCCTGTCGGGGCTCGGCCTTGACGCCCGCAAAGTCCGCGGCGCGGTGTTGACCGACGCTGCAGCGGCCTGAGCGGCACGACCAGAGCAAATTTCGATTGAATTGAATCGTACCTTTCTACTCGTCATTGCCGGGCTTGACCCGGCAATCCATGCGGCGCTCTCGGTTTGCGGCCAGTCAGCATGGATGCGCGGGTCAAGCCCGCGCATGACGAAGGAAAGAGCGTTCAGCCTGACCGGAATCTGCTCTAGTACCCGGAATCATGAATAGATGACGGAGGCCAGGGCGCCATGTGATTCAAATGACTCGACATTTTGGCGCGACCCCGAATCACCTATTTGCGAAAGTGGGTACTAGCACAGACGGATACGAAAGCGCCCGGCCGCCGCCGCATTGCAGCGGTCATTAGGGTTACTCTGACGCA
>JASHSE010000542.1 GCA_030036975.1 Xanthobacteraceae bacterium
CGTCATTCCGGGGCGCGCGCAGCGCGAACCCGGAATCCATAACCACAGGACGTGAAATTCTTGTACATGGGTGCGTTAATCGCGAAGACAGTGATTATGGATTCCGGGCTCGCCGCTTCACGGCGCCCCGGAATGACGCGCGCATGAATCCCCTCCTCACCCCGGCGCGGATCGGACCGGTCGAGATCAAGAACCGGATCGTCATGCCGCCGATGACGACGCGCACCTCGGATGCCGAAGGTTTTGTCACCGACGACTCGGTCGCCTATTACATGGCGCGGGTGCGCGGCGGCGTCGGGCTGATCACGGTCGAGATGGCGTCGCCGGAAAAGTGCGGCCGCCATCGCCGCCACGAGATCGGCATCTACGACGATCGTTTTCTGCCCGGCTTGACGCGGCTCGTCGACGAAATTCATCGCGGCGGCGCCAAGGCGTCGATCCAGCTCGGCCACGGCGGCGGCCACACCCGCGCCGACATCTGCGGCGAGACGCCGATCGCGCCGTCGGCCGTTGCGCATCCGGTCTACGAAACCACGTTTGAGACCATCGTGCCGGAGGAGATGACCAGGGCGCGCATCGGCCAAACCATCGGCGCACACGCTGCTGCAGCGGCGCGTGCGGAAAAGGCCGGGTTCGACTGCGTCGAAATCCACGCCGCGCACGGTTATCTCATCTCGCAATTCCACGCCCCGTTCGAGAACCGCCGCACCGACGAGTATGGCGGCAGTTTGCAAAACCGCGCTCGCTTCGGTCTCGAAATTTTGCGCGCCGTGAAGGCGGCAGTGCCGGACGTCGGCGTGATCTACCGGCTGTCGGTCGAAGATTTCTTTCCCGGCGGGCTGACCTTCGACGAAGGCCGGCAGATCGCGATCTGGGCGGCGCAGAGCGGCGCCGATGCGCTGCACATCAGCGCCGGTCATTATCGCTCGCTGCCGTCGGCGCAGATCGTGCTGCCGCCGATGAGCTATCCGGACGCGCCGTTTCTCGATTTCGCCGCCGCCGTGAAAAGTAGGATCGCGGCGCCGGTGATCGCGGTCGGCCGGCTCGGCGACCCGGCGCTGGCGCAGGACGCAGTGGCAACCGGCAAGGCCGATTTCATCGCGCTCGGCCGCACGCTCGTCGCCGATCCGCAATGGGTGGAAAAAGTCGCGCGCGGCGAGCCGGTGCGACGCTGCCTCGCCTGTAATACCTGCATCAACGAGATGCGCGGCGGCGCCCGCATCGGTTGCGTGGTCAACGGCACCGCCGGCCGCGAAACGCTGTTCGCGGCGTCGCATCCGCTACGCGGCGAGCGCATCGCCGTGATCGGCGCCGGTCCCGCCGGCCTGACCTATGCGTCGCTGGTCGCGGAGGCCAACACGGTGACGGTGTTCGAAAGGCAGCCGCACGCCGGCGGCGCCTTCAATGATGCCGGCAAGGCGCCGCTGTTCCAGGAGGTCGCGGCCAATGAAAAAAGCTTGCAGCGTTACATCGCCGATCTCGTCGCCGCCTGCGCGATGAAGAACGTCGAATTCCGCTTCGGCACCGACGTGATCGCCGCGCCCGACCTCTTGGCGCCGTTCGACCGCATCGTCATCGCAACCGGCGCGGCCTACCGCTTCGGCCTCGGGCCGCTGGTCCACTCGCTGCTCGACAGCGGGCTGGCGCGTGCGCCTGGTCTGGTGCGACTATTTTCTTCGAACGCACTGCGCGAATGGTTCTACTACAGCGCACGGCGCGGCACGGCCGAGCGCTTCAAGGCGTTGGCTCGGCCGAGACAGATCGTCGCGCTCATCGGGGACGCTGCCCACGCCGGTAAAAGCAAGCAGGCCATCGCGGGCGCATTCGAAGCGGCATTGCTGGGCAACCACTCGCAACCCGGATGAGCGACCCGCCTACGCTCGCTCCGCGAGCTACGGCGTGGTTTTCGCTCATCCGACCTAAGGCAGGCTATAAGCGGCGCGGTTCTTGCGATATGATTGGCATTATGGCCACCACCGCAAAGCTCTATCTCGATCAGGTCAGTATGACCTTCAACACGCCGGCCGGCCCGCTTGTGGCGCTGGCGCCGGTGACGCTCGCCATTGCGTTCGGCCGTTTCATCAGCCTGATCGGGCCGCACGGCTGCGGCAAAAGCACGATCTTCAATATCCTTGCCGGCGTGTTGCGGCCAACTACCGGCCGCGTCTTGATCGACGGCATCGACTCGACTGGCGTCACCGGGCGGGTCGGCTACATGCTGCAGAAAGATTTGCTGCTGCCCTGGTGCAGCGTGCTCGACAACGTCATTCTCGGCATGGAGGCGCAAGGCGTCCCGCCGTGCGAGGCGCGCCATCGCGCGTTGCCGCTCTTGCGCCGCTACGGGTTTGCCGGTTTGGAATACGTCCATCCCGACGCGCTGTCGGGCGACATGCGCCAGCGCGCGGCGCTCTTACGTACGCTGCTGTGTGACACCGACGTGGTCCTGCTCGACGAGCCGTTTGCCGCGCTCGACGCAGAGAGCAAGCTTGCCATGCAGGACTGGCTGCTCGGCCTGTGGGCCGATTTCGGCAAGACGATGGTGCTCGTTACGCGCGACGTCGATGAAGCGATTTATCTGTCCGACGAAGTCTACGTGATGGCGACGAGTCCCGGCCGTATCGCCCAGACCATCGCGGTGCCGCTCGCGCGGCCGCGGCAGCGGCAGGTCACCCAGGCGTCGGAATTCACCGCTCTCAAGGAGCGCTGTCTGGAACTCTTGGCGGTCGATCCCAATTCCGTTGGCAAGGCGGCCTGATCGATGCGTCGCCGGTCGCTGACGGCCACACCGCAACGCCGTTCGAAAATGCCGGTGCGCTTCGTCGACAGGCTCAAGGCTCAATTGTGACCGTCATTCCGGATCGCCGCGCAGCGGCGAGTCCGGAATCCATAATCCCAGCGCTTGGGGTTATGGATTCCGGGCTCCTCGCTTCGCTCGGCCCCGGAATGACGATAGGATGACAGGCATCAGCGAAGGAAACAGCACCATGTCCGAACCGATCTGGAACAAATTTCTTACTGAACGCGACAAGGCGGTGTTCGGCACCTCCGGTTATGGCGCGCGCGGCGGCTTCGGCAAGCGGCCGGCGCTGCTGGTCATCGATGTCAACTGGGCGTTCTGCGGCGACCGTCCGGAGCCGATCCTCGAATCGATCAAGCGCTGGCGCAATTCCTGCGGCGAGGACGCCTGGACGGCGCTGCCGTACATTCGCGCGCTGATCGACAAGTGCCATGACAAAGGCGTGCCGGTCATGTACACCACCGGCGCGCGCCGCGAGGACAACTGGGATTCCGGATCGTGGGCCTGGAAGAATTCGCGCAACGAGGAAGACCGCCACACCATCGTGACCAACCTCGACGGCAACGAGATCGTCGGCCCGATCGCACCGGCGCCGCAGGACATCGTGGTGCTCAAGCAGAAGCCGTCCGGCTTCTTCGGCACCAACATGGCGAGCTATCTGACGCTCCTCGGCTGCGACAGCGTCATCGTCACCGGCACCACCACGTCGGGCTGCGTGCGCGCCACCGTGCTCGACGCGTTCAGCCTCAATTACCGCATCGCGCTCGCCGAGGAAGGCTGCTTCGACCGCTCCCAGGCGAGCCACGCCATCAATCTGTGCGATATGAACGCCAAATACGCCGACGTGGTGAAGACCGCCGAGGTGCTGGCCTATCTCGACACGCTGCCGAGCGGCATGTACGACCTGCCGAAAGGCGCGGCAGCGGCGGCGGCGGCGGGGGCGCGCGAGCAGCAACAAAAACGCGCCGCAAATTTTTGAGAGACTTCTTGTAGGCCGCACGAGCGAAACGACACGCGGAAGCACAGTGCGGCAGGCCCAATCAAGCAGACGGGGAACCCAACATGACAACGGCCTTCGCAAACACACAGGCGCCCGGCGTGTATCGTC
>JASHSE010000056.1 GCA_030036975.1 Xanthobacteraceae bacterium
CGGACCGAGCGGCAACCACTATGGCGATCCAGCCGGGCATACCTGCCTCGCGATTGTGGGGCCATCCGAGCGGGCGGTCACGCTGGCGACCGGCAGTTCCAACCGCGTCGCAAACATGCGTGCATTCGCGGCAGCTGCCCTTGAACTATTGGCAGGGGTGCTCGACCCCGAACGAGAGCCGTGACGTTGACCAAGGCCAATGCGCCGCATTGCGGTTCAACGGCGCGCTGCGGTATCGGTATCGCAATAGGCGCGACCGGGCGGCACCCCCATCCCCCGACACCCTGCCGCCCGGCTACACAGCCTAGTTCGAGGCACGGACTAAGCACTCCAAGACTAGATCGGCCTTGGAGTGCTTTTTGTGGCGGAAATGGGCAGCCGGAATTTTCCTGGGGGCCGTTGCTTTTTTGACACGCCGCGCATGCGGCCTGCTCGGTATCGCTATAAGTCCGAAGCGAAAGAAAACGCCATTAGCCCAATCATCAGCGAAAACCAGGTCCCCTGGTGGCGCCCTATGCAAGATCAATGTTGTTCTGTTTGACATCCCGCGATGAAGCTCAGGGACTTCAGCCGCGGCCTTTCGCATTGCCGCGGGCGTGCGCCGTTTGCCTTTTTCCTGCCACCGAGGGGCCGGATGTTTGGGTTCCATGGGCGCGTACCCTTCTCAAAGACGGGACAGAGTACGTTGTGACAAGCCAACAGCAAGCGGCTGTCGCGGCGCCGCCGAGCCGGCTTGAGCCAAGGTCCCGTGATGGGATGTGTTGCAGTGGTAAGACCCCATGACGGTAGTGGACAGAGCACGAACGGTGCTGCGCCAAGCCGTAGCTGACCGGGAAACCGCACGAGGGCGACTGGCGCTGGCCAAACAGGCCGAGCAACGCGGCGAGGAATTATGTGTCCTCCGCAAGCGGGAGCTGGCTAACTTCGACGATGTCGAGTTAGCCATCGTGAACTTCCGTGCCGAGGCGTTCAAGCACGCGATATCCGGCGCCGACGCAGCCGGGGTGGAATTGCCCGAGGACATAGCGCTTCGGCGAGCGATGCGTGACGCCGCCCGCGATCATCTGAGCGCGGCGAAAGCGGCTTATGACGGCCTCGTTGCTGACGTCGCCCGAGCAGAAAACGAGCTGGCGGAGGTGAATGAAAAAGTCGCCGTTGCGGCGATCGGTGTTCTTGTTGCTGAAGCCGTGCAACAAGCGGGTGCCCTGACCAAGCTCTGGGAGGATTTGTTGCAGAATTACGATCGGCTGCGCGCACTCGCCGATTGTCGGCTGCAGTATGCCGGAGGTTTGCATCCGATCAGCTTGCCTGCGAACATCACCGCCGCGTTGAAAACCATGGCCGAAGTGAACGAAAAAGGGCCGAGCCAGCGAGCCGCGCAAGCCGCCGAGCTTTGGTGCCGCTGGTTCAAAGCATTACTCGACGATCCGGACGCTACGGAGCCGTTTCAGCAGAGCGTGATTTCACCCGGCGGTGAGACTGCCGATGCTCCCGACAGCCGCGCGCGGAGTGTCGCCTGAGCTTCAGCCCTGCCATCAGAACTGCGGCCGCATCGGCACGGCACGGTGGGCCACGGCTTGTTCTGTCGCCGCGCAAGCCGCGAGAACCGCTGATAATCCCATGCGTCATCACCTGTTGCAGGAGACGATTTTGGGCTGCTAGACCACCGCGGCCAATCGACAAGCCAGGGGAGAACGATGTCGAGGAGTAAAGCGCATCTTGTCGCCGCCGCCCTGATAGGGGCGTCGGCGCTGGGCGCACCGGCGCACGCGGCCGATTACTACAAGGGCAAGACCTTCACCATCGTGGTCGGCTTCTCGCCCGCCGGCGGCTACGACCGTTATGCGCGCAATCTCGCGCGCTATCTCCCCGATCACATCCCCGGCCATCCCAACATCATCGTGCAGAACATGCCGGGTGCCGGCAGCCTGACCTCAGTGCGGTATCTTGACCTGACCGCGCCGAAAGACGGCACGGTGATGACCCTCTTCAATGCCGGCCTCGTCACCCAATCCATTGTGCAGCCGGAGCGCGTCGGCATCAATTTCCGCAAATTGGCTTGGGTCGGCATCGTCACGCCGGATTACCGCGTCTGCTATGGCTACGGCCCCAACGGCATTTCCAGTTGGGATCAGCTGATGCACAGCAAAAAGCCGTTCATCATCGGCTCGACCGGCAAGGGTTCGGGCAACTACATCAACGGCGCCACCTTGCGCGAAGTGTTTCATGCCCCGGTCAAGCAGGTGCTCGGTTTTCCGGGCAGCGCCGAACAGCGGCTCGCCATCGAGCAGGGCGAGCTCGACGGCGATTGCGGCTCGTACAGCTCGATCCCGATCGACTGGATCAAGAAAGGGCTCGTGCACAGCTTCGTGCGCTTCATCAAGGACAAGCCGCCGGAGATTCCGGCAAGCGCCACGTTCATCGGTGATTTCGCCGGCCTCGACCAGCAGCGGCAATTGCTGCGCGTGCTCAACGGCGGCGACGAGGTTGGCCGGCCGTTCATCATGTCGAAGCAGGTGCCGGCGGATCGCCTTGCGATCGTCCGCCAGGCGTTCGACGAGACCATGAAGGATCCGGGCTTTTTGGCCGACATGGCCAGGGAAGCGCTGCCGGTGCATCCGTTGACCGGTGCACAGGCGGAGAAGATCGTCAACGAGCTTGCCGGCGCGCCTGCCAACATCGTCGCGCTGGCGAAGCCGATCTACCAGTAGCAGGGATCAGGGGTCAGGGGTCAGGGATCAGGAAACAGACGAACTCAGTGCCCTGATCGCTGATAGCCTGACTTCTGACCCTGACGGCCTGATCCCTGGATTCAACTTCCCATTCACTATGGGGGCGGGCACGCCGGTTTCCGCCACATTGTGACCACGCTAGAATTCGATACCTAAACGGTGGGTGCGGGGTCGGGGACAATGGGACGTCGGGCCAGCGCGGCGTGGCGGCGTTTCGCGCCGGTCAGCGTCTGCGTGGCGGCGTGCCTTCTGCTGGCCCATTGCTCGAGTTCGCGGATCGATCCGCGTTACGGCGTTGCAGCGAGCCCGCTTGCCGTCGACAATCCCGATGAACCAATACCCAAGGGCGGCGGCGTCTACCGGGTCGGCCCGCCCTATGTGGTGGCCGGTCGGGTCTACGTGCCGGAATACGAGCCACACTACCGTGCGGTCGGCTTAGCCTCCTGGTACGGCGACGATTTCCACGGCCGCTACACGGCGAACGGCGAGGTTTTTGACCGCGACGGCATTTCGGCGGCGCACCCGACGATGCCGTTGCCGAGCTATGCGCGCGTGACCAATCTTGATAACGGCCGGTCCATCATCGTGCGCGTCAACGATCGCGGCCCTTATGCTCGCGACCGCGTGATCGACGTGTCGGCGCAGGCGGCAAAACTCTTGGAGTTTTACCGGCGCGGCACCGCCCGGGTGCGTGTCGAATATGTCGGGCCAGCGCCGATCGAAGGGACCGACGATCGCGTTCTGGAAGCGACCTTGACGCGGAATCGGCCGGCACCGGCGCCGAGCGACATGCGGCTGGCCCGGTTTCCACCGGCGCCGCCGCCGGTGCCGATGCCGATTATGGCGAGCCTGTCGGGTCGGGCTCCGGCGCCTGCGCCGCAGCCGATTGCCCCCGCGATGTCATACGCCGAGCCGCTTGGCATGGACGGCACTGCCCAGTTTCTCAACGGCCGCGGCCTCTACTGAAACAGGCCTTCGGACAGGCTTTCGCGGCCACCGATCCGCGTCATTTTTACGTGTGGGGGGCCGGGCCCTATTGTGCGCATGATCGCGGCGCGACAATTTCGTCACGCGGTTTTTGGTTTGCGGAGCCGGGAGTGTGGACGAGAGGACGAAGGGGGAGGGGGCGCACCGCGCCTTGTGGCTTTGCGGCGCTTCTGGCGATCGCGTCGCTAGCCGTCGCGGGCCTTGGTATCGGCAACGGGTTGGCCGCCACGCCGAGCATGACCGGCGGCGGCAAAAAGCCCGAGTTTCAGACCAGCGTGCCGAACGTCGTGCTACTTGACCCGGCGAGCGACAGCATTCTGTTCGAGAAGAACGCCGACCAGCCCGTCGAGCCGGCCAGCCTTGCCAAGCTGATGACGCTTGAATTCGTCTTCCACCAGATCAAGGAGGGCAAGCTCAAGCTCACCGATCAGTTCACCATCAGCGAGAACGCCTGGCGCAAGGGCGGGGCGCCATCGCACGGCTCGACCATGTTCGCCGCCATCCATAGCCAAGTGAGCGTCGACGATCTGATCCGCGGCATCATCGTGGATTCAGCTAACGACGCGTGCATGGCCATTGCCGAAGGGCTGGCCGGCAATGAAGCGGCGTTCGGCGCAATGCTGACCAAGCGCGCCCAGGAGATCGGGCTCGATCATTCCACCTTCACCAATTCGACTGGCTATTCAGATCCGAGTCTGCGCGTGACGGTACGCGATCTCGCCCAACTCGCCCGCTATATCATCAAGACCTATCCGGATTTTTATCCCTATTTCGCGCAGCGCGAGTTTGCCTGGAACAAGATCAATCAGCAGAACCGAAA
>JASHSE010000543.1 GCA_030036975.1 Xanthobacteraceae bacterium
TTCCGCAACAAACCGCGCCGCCGCAAGAAGTCTTCGCCTCCTTTCCCGACGAGGAGGCAGCGCCGGCAGTGGCGCCATCGCCCTGCGACTTGCGGCTGGGGGAAATCGCCGGCTTTCGGCCGCTCGGCAAGCTGGTCGCGCCCGGCGAATGCGGCGCCGCGGACGCGGTGCTGCTGGACGCTGTGACCTTGCCCGACAACAGCAAAGTCGCGGTTGCGCCGCCGGCGACCTTGCGCTGTGAAATGGCGCAAGCCGTGGCGGCGTGGCTGCGCGACGACGTCGCGCCGGCGGCGCAAAAGCTTGGCGCGGCGCTGCGGCGGCTCGACAATCTCGGCTCGTACGAATGCCGCGGCCGCGACCGGGTGCGCGGCGCCACTTTAAGCGAGCACGGCCGCGCCGATGCGCTCGACGTGCATGACTTTCGGCTCGGCAACGGCAGGATCATCGTGCTCGCCGACCCGAAGGCGCCCAAGGATTTTCGCGACGCCGTGCGCGACAGCGCCTGCGCGCGCTTTGCCACCGTGCTCGGTCCGGGCTCGGACCCCGAACACGCCGAGCACGTTCACCTCGATCTCGCGGAGCGGCGCAACAACTACAAACTCTGCGAATGGGACGTGCGCGAGCCGGTGGTGGAGGCAGAAGCCAAGACGCCGATTCCGCCCGACGAAGTGCCGTTACCGCGCCCACGGCCGATCGAGGCCGATGCCGCTCGCCGACGGCGTTAGCTAATCACGTCGCGAACTGCCAGGGACTCCGCAAGTTCACTCGTAAGCCAACCTTGGAATAAGACCATTAGCTGTGAAGGACCGGTGCAACCTTGGTCGCAAACAGCTCGATCACGCGCGCCACATTGGCGAACGGCATGCCGCCGATATCGATCTGCGCGAGAAAGCGCTGATGACCGAACAGCTCGCGTTCATAGATGATCTTATCGATGATCTGTTGTGGACTGCCGACAAAGATAGGCCCGTGCCGGCTCGCGCGCGCGTCATAATCGGCCCGCGTTATCGCTTGCGCACGATATTGCGAGGGCGTGTGCGTGAAGAAATAGGCGGCATAGTACGGATAGAACTCGTCGAGCGCATCCTGCGAGTTTTCCCGGATGTACATGTGGGTCGCCACGCTGACTTTCAGGTCCGCGGCGCGGTGTCCGGATCGCAGGCCCGCACGACGGTAAAGATCGACCATTGGCGCCAGCTTTGCCGGCGGCAGGCTGATATTGGCGAGCGCCAATGGCAAGCCGAACGCGCCGGCGCGCTCGACGCTGCCCGCCGTGCCGCCGCTTCCGATCCAGACCGGCAGGCGGCTTTGCGCCGGGCGCGGCGGTATCGGCGCATCGTGCAGCGCCGGGCGAAAGCGGCCCTGCCACGTGACGCGCTCCGCGCTGTTGAGCTTGATTAAGAGCGCGAGTTTTTCCTGGAACAATTCATCATAGTCGGCGAGATCATAACCGAACAGCGGAAAGGATTCGGTGAATATGCCGCGCCCGGCGATAATCTCGGCGCGGCCGCCGGAGATGAGATCCACGGTGGCGAAATCCTCAAATACCGTCACCGGATCGGCCGTGCTCAGGATGGTGACGGCGCTGGCCAGGCGGACCCGTTGGGTTATCGCCGCGATGGCGGCCAACACGACGGCCGTGGCGGAGACCGCCATGTCCAATCGATGATGTTCGCCAACCGCAAAAACGTCGAGGCCCGACGTATCAGCAAGCTTGGCCGCAGCGAGTATTTCCGCCATTCGTTGCTGGGCGCTGATGGTGTTGCCGGTCTGTCGGTCCGGCGTGAGATCGCCGAACGTGTAAACTCCCAACTCGAACGCCTCGGCCATCGGGCCGTTCTCCTTCTGTCAGTATTGCGCTAAAACGATCGGCGCTGGCGAGATCGTAGCCGCTTCAATCAGAGCCTGGCGAGGGCGGCGGATTGGCGGGCCGCGCGCCTGTGCTATACCGCGCGCGAAAGGGACCGCCATGCCGCTCAGCAACCTTGCGACCCGCGACGTCGAGACCCTGGTGCACCCCTACATCAATCTCGCGGCGTTCCGCGACAACGGGCCGCTCGTCATCGAGCGCGGCGAGGGCGTAACCGTCTACGATTCCGACGGCAAGCCTTATATCGAGGGCATGGCCGGGCTGTGGTGCACGGCGCTGGGCTACGGCAACGAGGAATTGGTCGAGGCCGCGACCGCGCAGATGCGCAAGCTGCCGTTCGCCCACCTGTTCACCGGCAAGAGCCACGACCCGGCGATCGAGCTTGCGGAAAAACTGAAAGAGATCGCGCCGGTGCCGATCTCGAAGATCTTTTTCTGCAATTCCGGTTCGGAAGCCAACGATAGCCAAGTCAAGCTCGTCTGGTATCTCAACAACGCGCTCGGCCGGCCGCGCAAGAAGAAGATCATCAGCCGGATCAAGGCCTATCACGGCGTGACCCTGGTCGCCGCCTCGCTGACCGGGCTGCCCGGCAATCACCGCGATTTCGACCTGCCGCTGCCCGGCTTTTTGCATGCCGGCTGCCCGCATCATTACCGCTGCGCCCACGACGGCGAGAGCGAAGAGGACTTCGCCACGCGACTGGCCGACGAGCTCGACGCGTTGATCGTCAAGGAAGGGCCGGACACGGTCGCGGCCTTCATCGCCGAGCCGGTGATGGGCGCCGGCGGCGTGATCGTGCCGCCAAAAACCTATTTCGAGAAGATCATGCCGGTCTGCGCCAGGCACGACGTGTTCATGATCGACGACGAGGTGATCTGCGGCTTTGGCCGGCTCGGCGCCATGTTCGGCTGCGACAAGCTCGGCTTTCGGCCGCAGGCGATCTCGATCGCCAAGATGATGTCGTCGGCCTATCTGCCGATCGCCGGCGTCATGATCCCGGACGTCATGTACCAGGCGCTGCTCGCCGAGAGCAAAAAGCTCGGCGCGTTCGGCCACGGCTTCACCTATGGCGGCCACCCGGTGGCTGCGGCCGTCGCGCTCAAGACCATCGAGATCTATGTGCGCGACCGCATCGTCGAGAAGGCCGCCGCGCGCGGCGGGCAATTCCAGGCGCGGCTCGCCGCGCTCAACGCGCATCCGCTGGTCGGCGAGGCCCGCGGCCTCGGGCTCATCGGCGGCGTTGAGCTCGTCGCCGACAAGAAGACCAGGCGGTCGTTCGCGCCGGAGCACGCGGTCGGCGCGCGGGCGGTGGCATTCGCCGAGGCCGAAGGCGTGATCGTACGCTCGGTGATCGGCGACGTCATCACGCTGTCGCCGCCGCTCGTCATCAGCGCCGCCGAAGCCGATGCCCTGTTCGACCGGCTGGCCCGCGCCCTCGACAAGACGTTGGATTGGGTGACGCGCGAGCGCTTGGCACAGGAGTGATGACGCCCTCTCCCCGGAGGGGCTACGGGACGCACACATCATTTCTGAGGTCCGTAGGATGGGTTGAGCGCAGCGAAACCCATCATGCAGCTTCGACGCCCTGAGTTCTGAAATTCACATCCCGCATATCGCTACGCTCATGCGGGCTACGGCTTTAGCGTCTTATTAATTCCGTCGCTCACCATAACTGGCCGCGCGCTCGTTAAGATCGCCGGCCCAATCGCACGGTAAAATCCCGCGCCGCACGTAATGACGAAACGAAGAGTACGGCCAGTCGCGCACCCTTGTCACTAAGCCGTGCTTGACCGGGTTGTAATGGATGTAGTCGACGTGGCGGGCGAAATCCGCGTCGTCACGGATCGTATGCTCCCAGTAACGGCGCTGCCAAAGTGCGAGTTCGCCGCTCGCGTGCCGCTTGATCACAAGGCCAGCGCGCAATAGACGCGAG
>JASHSE010000544.1 GCA_030036975.1 Xanthobacteraceae bacterium
CGCGCAAGCGGGAATCCAGCAGAACCGCCAAACGGGCTTTGCTGCGCTCCTTCGTCCCCGCTTTCGCGGGGACGAACGGATGAGGACGCTGCTGCATCAGACTTCGGCGCCCGCGTCGGCCGGCGCATCGGCCGGCTGCCGTTTGCGCAGCGTGCGCTGCTCGACGTGCTTGACCGCGTTCGGCACGTGGATGAGCCGCTGCACGTAAATGCCGGGCGTGACGATATGGTCGGGATTGATGTCGCCGGCTTTGACCAGCTGCTCGACCTCGGCGACCGTGACCCTGCCGGCCGTCGCCATCACCGGATTGAAGTTGCGCGCGGTCTTGCGGTAGGCAAGGTTGCCTTCGCTGTCGCCCCGACAGGCGTGGACGATCGACAGGTCGGCGATCAGGCCGCGCTCCATGACGTAGCGATTGCCGTCGAACTCGCGCACCTCCTTGCCTTCGGCGATCGTCGTGCCGACGCCGGTGCGGGTAAAGAACGCCGGGATGCCGGCGCCGCCGGCGCGGATGCGCTCGGCCAACGTGCCCTGCGGATTGAACTCGATCTCCAGTTCGCCGGCGAGATATTGCTGGGCGAACATTTTGTTTTCGCCGACGTAGGACGAGACCATCTTCTTGATCTGGCGGCTGTCGAGCAGAATGCCGAGCCCGGCCCCGTCGATGCCGGCATTGTTGGAGACAACAGTGAGATCCTTCACCCCCGCATCGCGGATCGCCAGGATCAAGGTTTCCGGGATGCCGCACAGGCCGAAGCCGCCGGCCATGATGGTCATGCCATCCTTGAGCAACCCGGCCAACGCGGAGCGCGCGTCCGCATAGACCTTGTTCATGACCTCTCCATTCTCGCCCGCTGATGGCCGCTAGGCATAGCCGGGCGGATGGAAAGGTCAACTAGTGGCCGCTGCCGCTCCCGGCGCCGCTGCCGCTCCCGGGGCCAGGGCCGCTGCCGGCGCCCGCGCCGCTGCCGTCGAGGCCGACGCTCTTGAGGATCGGCAGCCCGAAGCTATGCGGATAATAGTTCCAGGCGACAAAGCCGATGCCGAACAGGATGGCGGCAATGATGGCGCCGAGAACGCGGTTTCGAAAGGCAATGAAGGTTCCAAGCAATGCGGTGATGAACGCCAGCGCGGTCATCAAGCCGACAAACAGCCAATTCACGCTTGAAAGATCGAGGCCGCCGATCATCGTGTGCTCCTGATGGTCTGGTGAATGAAATCGCCGCCGCATAGCTTAGCCGAGCCGCCCGGCGCGCGCCAGCTTGGCGCGGCGTCATCCCCGTCGCTATAAGGACAAATTGCGGCGCGGCCTTTTGTTGCGTTTCGGTATGATCGATCTGCTCATTTTGCTGGCAATGCCCGAAGCGGTGCGCAACCATTACCGCGACCGCCTAGCCGCGTAGTTCCCCGAGCTCAAGATCACGCTGGTCGATCATCACTCCAAGGTCGGAGCACCCGACCTATGTCCGCGGCCACGTGATGTCGTGGTGTTGCGACAATTATCTGATCGGCGACGATAGGCCGGGCGAACGGCCTCCATCACGTCCCCGAAGTCATTACCGAGCTTGGCTGAAGCAACGTGCCGTTCGCCCGCCAAATAGAGGCGCGTAGTTAACGGCGCCGCTTTTTGCCGCTGCATTGCGCGAAAAAATCCGCAATTGCGCCAATGTCAGGTCATGCCTTGCAGGCTTATGGCGCATGACCAGCCATAGAGGCCGCCATGCTGAGCCGCCGCATCATCGGAGCAAGCGCGGTGCTGCTCGCCGTCACGATCGGCAGCGCCGCAGCCCAACAGGAAACCAGCGCCGGCAAGCCGCTGCAGCTCCTGCAATTCGCCCGCCACGACGCCAAAGCGCCGCTTCACCCGCACGCCCGGACCGTGGCAAAGCTTGCCAAGCACGCAGAAGTCAGACGGCACATCGCGAAAAAGACCGTCGCCAAGCACCGCAAAATGTTCGCGGCGATCCATTCGCATGCGGTTCACCCGCACAGGATGGCCGAGGCGGCGGCGGCGCCCGCGCCCGAACCTGCACAGCCAACACCGGCAGCGCCGCAGCCCGGCATTTGGCCTGCGGTGGATACTGGCGCGCCAGTCGCCGCGGCGCTGCCGGCCGCCCCAGCCGCCGTAGCGATGCCGGCACCGCCAGCCGCCGCAACGCAAAACGTGACGACCGAGCAGGTGCTGAGCGACGCGCCTAACGATATCGCGCCGAACGGGCGGGTCCCGCAGGCCGCCGCGGCCGCGTCGAATGCGGCCGACGCTGTGGCCGACCATCACGCTGCAGGAGCTAAGACGCCGGTGCCGACCCAAAACGCTGCACCGGAGATCGCCGCGCTCGCTCAGAGCGCGGCAGCGGCGCCCGTGGTGCGCGTCATGGTGGCGACGCCGAGCCCCGCGGAGTCGGATGCAATGAGCCCGGTCGGCAGCGCCTCATGGATGGCGCAGGTGCTTGCGGCGCTTGGCGGTGCCGTAGCGGCCGGCGCCGTCGCCTGGTTTTTGATCCTCCGTCGCCGGCGCGAGCCGCACGACGCGGAGTCCCTCCACGACACACTGGTACCGGGCGAATAGCGGCCAGCGTATACGCTCAGTAGGTCGAAGCTCTACACCGAGGAGTTTCTGCCGCAATAGCTTATACGAAACCCGGGAAATTCTTCGTCATTCCGGGGCCGAGCCAACGGGTCCGGCCCGAAGTGGCCGGCCCGATGACAAGCTCCGCGAGG
>JASHSE010000545.1 GCA_030036975.1 Xanthobacteraceae bacterium
GCGGGCTTGACCCGCGGGTCCATGCTGCCCGGGCGCCCGCATGGATTGCCGGGTCAAGCCCGGCAATGACGAATAAATACCTTATCTCCAAACTTCGTAGGCGATCTCGACGATCATGCGCAGCTTCGCCCATTGCTCATCCTCGGCCAGCACGTTACCTTCCTCGGTCGAGGCGAAACCGCATTGCGGCGACAGGCAGAGCTGATCGATATCGAGGAACTTCGCCGCCTGCTCGATGCGGCGCTTGATGGCGTCCCGGTCCTCCAGCGCGCCCGATTTCGTGGTGACGAGGCCGAGTACGACCGTTTTGTGCTTCGGCACGAAGCGCAGCGGCTCGAAACCGCCGGCGCGTTCGGTGTCATATTCCATGAAGTAGCCGTGCACGTTGATGGTGTTGAACAAAACGTCGGCGACCGGCTCGTAGCCGCCGCTGGCCACAAAACTCGAGCGGAAATTGCCGCGGCACAGATGCATGGTGATGGTCATGTCCGACGGAATGTCGGAGATCGCGGCGTTGATCATGCCGGCATAGATCGCCGGCAGAGCTGCCGGATCCTCGCCGCGATCGGCGATGACCTGGCGCAGCGCCGGATCGCATAAATAGGCGAAGTTCACCTCGTCGAGTTGCAGATAACGGCAGCCGGCGTCCGCGAAGGCGCGCACCGCCCTGCGGTACGATTCGCCGAGATCGCGGTAAAAATCCGCCATCGACGGGTAGATGGATTCCGGCACCGCGTCGCGGCCATAGCGGAAATGCAGCGACGACGGCGACGGAATGGTCAGCTTCGGCGTGCGCCGCGTGTGCGCCTTGAGGAACTTGAAATGCTCGATCATCGGATGCGGCTGGTAGCCGCCGAGCTTGCCGATGACGCGCAGCAGGATCGGCCGCGGCTGCGGACCGCTGCCGGCGAATTTTATTTTGCGCTCGCCCACATAGGATTCGACATTGTCGAGCCGCTCGAGAAAGTCGTAGTTCCACGAGATGCGGCGGTATTCACCGTCGGTGATCGACTGCAGCCCGACCTCTTCCTGCTTGCGGATCACCGCCGCGATCTCGCGATCCTCGATCTCCGTCAGTCCCTGCGCGCTCAGTTTGCCCTTCTTGCGCTTCTCCCGCGCTTCTTTGAGCGCTGCCGTGCGTAGAAGGCTGCCGACATGATCGGCGCGGAAGGGGGGCTTGGATCGTTGCATTCTCTCACTCTACTCTTTTGACTGGTCACCCGCGGGACGGGCACCCCGTCGCGCTCGCGCGGCGGGGACCCCGTTGACCCGCGGGTCCATGCAGCGGCACCGCTGCATGGATTGCCGCGTCAGCCCGGAAATGACGAAGGATGGGATTACCTCCACACTTCGTCCGCGAGCTCTACGATCATCCGCAGCTTGGCCCATTGCTCGTCCTCGGCCAAAACGTTGCCCTCTTCGGTCGAGGCGAAGCCGCATTGCGGCGACAGACAGAGCTGGTCGAGCGCCACGTATTTGCTCGCTTCGTCGATGCGGCGCTTGATGGCGTCTTTACTTTCGAGCGCGCCGGATTTTGTGGTGACCAGCCCGAGCACGAGCTGCTTCTCGCCTTTCGGAAAAAACCGCAGCGGTTCGAAGCCGCCGGCGCGCTCGCTGTCGTATTCGAGGAAATAACCGTCGAAACCGGTATTGCCGAGCAAGTATTCGGCAACGAATTCGTAGCCGCCCGAGGCGATGAATGTGGAGCGGAAATTGCCGCGGCACGAATGCATGGTGATAGCCATGTCGGCGGGCTTTTGCGCCAGCGCCGCGTTGGTCAGGGCCGCGTAACGCTGCGGCAGCGCATCGGGCTCGTCGCCGCGCCGCTTCGACTGCGCGCGTTCGTTGGCATCGCACACCATCGCCCAGGCGGTGTCATCGAGCTGGAGATAACGGCACCCGGCATCGTAGAACGCGCGGATCGCGGCGCGGTAGGCGGCGGCGAGGTCATCGAAGAATGGATCGAGCGTGGGGTATACGTCCGTGCTGATCGCGGCGCGGCCCTGGCGGAAATGAAACGTGCTCGGCGCCGGGATGGTCATCTTCGGCGTGACGCGTGCGTGGTCCTTGAGGAACTTGAAGTGCTCCAGCATCGGATGGCCGGGGAAGCCGATCTTGCCGGTGATCTTGATGCCTTCCGATTTGGTCTGCACGCCGTGAAACTGGATACCGCGATCGGTCGTGTATGGCGTCACGCCGTCAAGGCCGCGGAAGAAATCGAAGTGCCACCAGGAGCGGCGGAATTCGCCGTCGGTGGCAAGCTTGAGCCCGATCTCCTCCTGCTTTCTGATGACCTTTTCGATTTCGCGATCCTCGATCTCCTTGAGCTGCGCCGACGTGATCGCGCCGTGCGCGTGCTTGGCCCTCGCTTCCTTGAGCCGCGCGGGACGGAGCAAGCTGCCGACATGATCGGCGCGAAACGGCGGCGCAGTGCGTTGCATTGTCATTTGCTGTCCTTCAGCACGTAGCGGCCGTCATCCAGCCTGCCGAGCCGCCGCGCGGCATAAAGCGCATCGAGCTCGCGCACGATTTCGCGGCCGTCTCTGCTGCCGAGCGCGGCCATCAGCTCCAAAAAGCTTGCCGGGCCGGCGGCAAGCGCCTCGGCCGCCGACCGATGCGGTGCGGCTTTTTTGGCCGTCGGCGGCCGCGGTACCGAGAATTCGAACGCGCCGGCTTTGCCGAACGGCACGGTGCAGTCGAAGCCGAGCTTGGCGCCGGTGCGCGCGCCGGCGAGCGACGGATCGAGCGGCACGGCGCGAAAGCCGGAGCCGACGATCAGGTCGCGGTCGGCCTGAAAGCGCGTGGCGAACGCCCAGTCGGCCTCGGCATCGGAGAACACGTCGATGTCCGGATCGTAGACGAAGACGTGCTTGGCTTCGGCATGCGAGCCGAACAACGCGGCGATGGCGTTGCGCGCGTCGCCCGGCACGCGTTGGCGCAGCGCGACGCGCACGTTGTACATGCCGCCGCTCGACGGCGTGGCGTAGACTGCAAGCGGCTCGCGCACCGAGGCCTGCAGCGCCGCCCAGGCCGCCGCCTCGGTCTTCACGGCGCTGAGGTGGGTGGTGTCGGTATGGAAGAGCGTGTGGCCGCTGATCGTCAGCGTCTGGAACAGCGCATCCTCGCGATGCGTGATCGCTGTGACGTGCAGCACCGGATTGCGCTTCACCACGCCGTAATAGCCGACATATTCGCCATACGGCCCTTCCGGCTCGACGTGGCCGGCCGGATCGAGCACGCCCTCGATGACGTATTCGGCGTCGGCCGGCACGTGGATGTCGTTGGTCACGCATTTGACGACCGGCACCGGCGCGCCGCGCAGCGCGCCGACGATGGCAAGCTCGTCGACGTCCGGCAGCGCCATCATGGCGGCAAGGAAATCGGCCGGATGCGAGCCGACCGCGTAGGCGACCGGCACCGGCTCGTGGCGCGCCGCACCTTGCAGATAAATGGCGCGCATGTCGCTCGGCGCGATCAAATCAACGCCGGCGTGCCGCTTCCCGCGCAGCATGATGCGGCGGCAGCCCACATTGGTAAAGCCGTTACCGGGAAAGCGCGCGTAGTCGATGCCGGCCGAGATATAGGGCGCGCCGTCGGCGCCGTGTTGGAGATGCGCCGGCAGCGCGGTGAGATCGGCGTCGTCGTCTTTAAGCACGACCTGCTGTACCGGCGCCTGCTGCGACGACACCGTGACGGGCGGCTGCAGCCGAGCGAGGCGTTGGCGCAGCGCGGCCAATAAACCGCGTTCGTCGGTATCGAGCGCGCGCGCAAGCCGCTGGCGCGAACCCATGACGTTGCCGACGAGTTCAGCGCGCTCCGGTCCGGCCGCCTTGAACAGAACCACGCGCGGATTGCCGTCGAGCGCGGCGGCGACGTCGACCAAGTCGATCGGCCGGTCGCGCACCTCACACTCGCCGCAATCGACGAGTCCTTGGACGAAATTGCGCAGCCGGTACCGCTCGGTGTCGATCGTCGGCATGGGCGGCCTCCCAATGCGGCTGCGAAAAAGCGCTTTGTTGCCAAGCGATTTAGCAATGCGGGCGCGCAGGTGTAAATCCCATCTCGTCATTCCGGGGCCGAGCGCAGCGAGGCGCCCGGAATCCATCACCACAGAACTGGTCGTACCTGGCTATACGTGCTTTCCTTGACCGACGGTGGTTATGGATTCCGGCTCTGGCTCGCTACGCTCGCCCGGCCGGAATGACGAGGAGATATTTTATGGCGCCAACGCTCCGGCTGTACGAAGACGTGCTGTCGAACGACGCATCCGCCGCGCTGCCGCCACTGCCGCGCATGGTGTTCGTCGTGCACGGCGCGCTCGCCGTTGCTGACAGCGAGCTGCGCGACGGCGCAGCGTGGAGCGGCGAGGAGGCGATCACGCTGAAAGCCGGCCGCGCCGGCGTCACGCTGTGGCGCTGGGAACTGGTCGGCGGCGATGCTGGCGCAGGCGGGCTCGCCGGACGCGGCATCGTCTCACGCGAAAAACTTGCAGCACGGCTCGAAACTCTGCCCACGGGCCGGCTCCTGCTGCGCGGCGACAGCGTGGCGTTTCCGCCGGGCGGCTGTGCCTATCTGCACCGCCATCAGGGGCCCGGCATCCGCTGCTTGCTTGAGGGCGGCATCCGCATCGATACCCACGGCCGCTCGACGTCTTACGGTCCTGGCGGGGCCTGGTATGAAAGCGGACCAGATCCCGTGTTTGCACAAGCGGCGGACCGACCGACGCGTTTTATCCGCGTGATGATTTTGCCGATTGCGTATGTGGGCAAAAGCTCGGTCGAGTATCTCAACGAGGAAGACAAGGCCAAGCCGAAATCCCAGCAGTACAAAATGTTTGCCGATCTGCCGCTGACGGTGGAGGGTCGCTAAGCGTCGTAGCCCGCATGAGCGAAGCGATATGCGGGATCGCGTGCGGAGAGTCAGACCCGGATGTCGCTTCGCTCATCCGGGCTACGTTGATCACACCGGCTTGTAATTGCGGTCCATCGGCACGTCGATCAACAGCGGCGCGTTGCTTTGCAGCCCTTTCGCGATCAGATCGGTCGCGTCGTGTACGGTTTTGGCGCGTTCGGCGGCGATGCCGAGCGAGCGGGCGAGGCCGACGTAATCGATCGCTGGATCGGTCAGCTCCATGCCGACAAAACGGTCGACCTGGGCGGCCAGGCCGCGTTGCGCGTTGAGGCGCTGCTTGAGAATGCGGTACGAGGTGTTGTTGAAAATGACGAACACGGCGGCGATCCGTTCGTGCGCCGCCGTCCACAACGCCTGGCACGTGTACATGGCGCTGCCGTCGCCAACCAGCGCCAGCACCGGGCGGTCGGGCAGCGCCAGCTTGACGCCGAGCGCCGCCGGCAGGCCCCAGCCGATGCCGCCGCCGCGCAGCCCGAAAAAGCTTTGCGGATCGTCGCTGCGGATCAGCGAGCGGATGCCGGCGCCGGACGACACGGTTTCGTCGATCACCACTGCATCCGCCGGCAGCGTTTCGCCGATGGCATTGAGCAGCGCCAGCGGCGCCACCGGCGTTTGCTCTGCCAGTGCGCGCGCCTTGGCCTTGAGCGCCTCGCGTTCGGCGAGGCTTGCGCGCTCGGCGGCTTCGAGCCGCTCGCGCGCCACGCCGCGGGCGCCGCTGGTCATGGTCTCGCGCAGCACTTTTGTCAGATCGGGCAGCGTGGTCTTGGGGTCTCCGAGAATCGCGACCTGCGGCGGATAGTTCTTGCCAAGTTCCCAGGCGTCCGTATCGAGATGAACGAGCGTGAGGCCCGGCGGCATCGGCTCGATGTCGGACGGCAGAGACAGGGTGAACAGGTCGCCGCCGACCGAGAACAGCACGTCGTATTGTTCCAAAATTTTGCGGATCGGTCCCTGCATGCGGGTCATGGCGCCGCGGAACAGCGGAT